>CAYXWE010000083.1:0-9578 GCA_964468145.1 uncultured Pleurocapsa sp. | reverse complement strand
CTTCAGTAAAATCCGCCTCAGTCGGGGGTGACAGTATCTGATAGTATTTTTCTAAAGTTTGAGATAGCAGCTGTCTATTTTTTTGATGTTCGACTAATAAGAGAATAGTTTCCATTGCTCATTATTCCTTATTCGTTTTCTTATTTTTCTTAATTTGAGGAATACCGCTTAAGATGCCCCTCAACTGAGTTAAAGGTTCGCCCACTTTGATACCGTATTTAGTAATCTTAAATTCCCTCAAGGTGCGTTCAAAATCCGATACTCTCTTTTTTAATACGCCAATTGCTTTGCGTAACTCGCCGTTTAATTCTAGATAGCGCAGAAAAATCAAGTTATCCGCCAGGTAAGAAATACCTACTTCCGTTAGGCTAAATTCGCCTGTAATGTTATGGGTTTCGTTGACTAAAATAACCGTGACTCCCATGTTTTTGAGATATTGACACAGAGAATGTAGCTGACGGATCAAGTCTTCCCCTTGCATCGATAGTTTGTAGCCAGAAGTACTATCAATCATCACAATTTTAGCGTTATTTTCCTCTACCTCTTGACGAACCAGGTTAGAAAAATGATTGGGAGTATATTTCAAGGGTTCTACCGAAACCACAGACAAAGTACCACGCTCAATCATAGTATGGGCGGGGATATTAACTGCTTGGCAACGGCTCAATAGAGTTTCTATTCCTTCCTCAAAAGCATAAATTACCGATCGCTCCCCTCTTCCTGCAGCCTCTTTCATAAACTGCATACCCAGGGTAGATTTACCCACTCCCGATGGGCCACTAATAACAGTTACCGTACCCCTTTCAATACCGCCGTGGAGTAATTCGTCTACTTCTGGAATACCAGAAGAAATAGCTTCGACAATAAATTTATAATCCCAGGTTATAGAAGTAGAGCCAGGATAAACCACCATACCGCGATCGCTTAAAACAATATCATGACAACCTCTAATAAAATCAGAACCGCGAAATTTATTAACTTGAATGGAGCGTCGATCGATAGTGTTGTGTAGCTCAATTACCCCATCGCTCATGAATTGCAGATCGTCATCAGGGTTGCGATCGCTTCCTTCAGAGGTAAATAATAAAGTAATGTCGCGATCGACTACAAAACGCAAAAAGGACTGTATTTGCTTGCGAAAGTCAAAAGAATCGGCAGCCAAAAAGCGGAATTGAGTTATGGCATCGAGAAAAATTCGCTGAGGCTTTATTTCCAAGATGCTATTAATTAATTTCTTCGTGACGGGAGCTTTTTCTACTTCAGAGGGAGAGAAAATATCGTAAGTTTGATCTTTGGTAAAAAAATCGGCTGTAGTACTGAGATCGAGAAAATTCACCCGTTCTAAATCGATGTTAATTAATTTAGCGTTGCGACGCAGTCTAGTTTCTGATTCGCTAAAACTAATAAACAAGCTGGTTTCTCCCTGAGCTATACCCCGATCGAGAAAGTGAAATCCCAACGTTGTCTTACCGCTACCTGGTTGACCTTTAACTAAATAAGTCTGATTGCCAATCAATCCTCCCAATAGAATACTATCTAAGCCAGAAATTCCCGTTGATATGCGATTAATTGTCATCTAGATATTTTGCAGAAATACAAGCAATGAGCTTTCTAAAATGTCTCATCATAAATTTATAGGTTAGTGCGATTTCCTGCCTTATAAAAAAACACAGCAAAAATCTTAAGGTAACTCTCAAAAAAAGTGTACTTTATTGGCAAGATTAGCTAGCATTAGCAAGGGAAAATTATATATCCTATAAAAGAAAAGATTTAGCTCTTATTTCATGTCTGCTGTCGGGTCATGCTTTTGAAGCTTAAATTATACAAAACTTGACCTCGCTCGAACTGACAGAGAAAATACTTTACAAATAGTACCTTAAGCAATTCCAGAATCTATGACTGCACAAGCACCAGCCAAAGAAAAACAAAATATTCAAGATTATAAAGTAGCAGATATTAGCCTTGCAGAATGGGGACGCAAAGAAATCTCCATCGCAGAAGGAGAAATGCCCGCATTAATGGCAATTCGTCACAAATATAGTCAAAGCAAGCCTTTAAGTGGTGCAAAAATTATCGGCTGTATTCACATGACGATTCAAACAGCAGTCTTAATTGAAACTCTAATTGAATTAGGGGCTCAAGTACGTTGGTCTTCCTGTAATATCTTCTCTACTCAAGACCATGCTGCTGCTGCGATCGCCGCTGCGGGAATTCCCGTATATGCTTGGAAAGGAGAAACCGAAGAAGAGTATATCTGGTGTATCGAACAAACTTGCCACAATGCCGAAGGCGATCTTTGGGATGCCAATATGATCCTAGATGATGGTGGCGATCTCACTGGTCATATCCACGAAAAATATCCTCAAATGCTAGAGAGCATTCATGGTGTAACCGAAGAAACTACTACTGGAGTTCACCGCTTGTGGGAAATGCTAGAAAGTGGCGAATTGAAAGTACCCGCAATCAACGTTAACGATGCTGTTACCAAAACTAAAAACGATAATAAATATGGTTGTCGTCATAGTTTGAACGATGCGATCAAGCGTGGTTTGGATCACCTGATGGCTGGTAAAAAAGCCTTGGTTATTGGTTATGGTGATGTGGGTAAAGGATCTGTAGCTTCTCTACAACAAGAAGGCATGATTGTCAAGGTAGCTGAAGTAGACCCCATTTGCGCGATGCAAGCCTGCATGGACGGTTTTGAAGTAGTTTCTCCCTACATCAATGGTGAAAATGACGGTACGATGAATTCTATTAATAAAGAGTTATTAGGCTCTTTAGATATGATAGTCACCGCTACTGGTAACTTCAACGTCTGCGACTCTAATATGCTCTCTAGCCTCAAAAAAGGTGCGGTAGTTTGCAACATCGGTCACTTTGACAACGAAATCGATACTGCATTTATGCGCAAAGAATGGCGTTGGGAAGAGGTCAAGCCTCAAGTACACCAAGTTTATCGCAGTAACGATCCTCAAGATTTCTTATTGCTATTATCTGAAGGACGTTTGGTTAACTTAGGTAATGCTACTGGACACCCTTCCAGAATTATGGATGGCTCTTTTGCTAACCAAGTATTGGCGCAAATGTTCTTATACGAACGTAAGTTTGCGGATAAGTCAGATGCTGAAAAAGCTAACTCTATTACCGTAGAAGTATTGCCCAAGCATCTTGATGAAGAAGTTGCTCGTTATATGGTGGCTGGCTTTGATGGTGTAATTACTAAATTAACCGAGGAACAAGCCAAATACATCAACGTACCCGTTGAAGGGCCATTTAAAACTGAGGCTTACAAGTATTAAATCGCTGTTATGTAATCGACAGTAACGTTAGTTTGATTGTGCGTAGCTAAAAGCTAAAAGCTAAGAGCTAAGAGCTTTGAAATATTGAAAAAGGGTGGGCATTTGCTCGCCCTTTACTTTATTGTTGTTTATTAATCTATTAACATTATTGAACAAAAATTAATTATTAAAATGGCTAAACTCTCTGTCGAACTAAATCGTTATTTTTTTGAAGAAGCAAGGGATAAAAAAGTAACGCTATCAGATATTTTAACTTTGACAGGAGAAAGAGTATTTGGCTTTTTATTAGTAGTTTTATCATTGCCTTCTGCTTTGCCCGTTCCAGCTCCTGGTTACTCCATTCCTTTTGGTATTGCCATGTTTTTCTTGGCAATACAGCTAGTTATTGGACGCGATCGCCCTTGGTTTCCCAATAAACTATTACAAGGTTCGATGAAGCTGGAGACAGTACAGAAATTTGTCAAAATGGGTCTACCTTGGATCGAAAGAATTGAAAACATTACTAAACCCCGTCTGGCTTATCTTTGTACCAGCGTTCCAGGTAAAATCATGCTCGGCTGTGCGATCGCCCTAATGTCAGTCTCGATGATGATTCCCATTCCAGGAACAAATACCTTACCCGCGATCGGTATTTTTGTAACTGCCTTTGGTTTACTAGAAGATGATGGCATTATTTGTATTGCAGGTTTATTTATTTGCGCTCTTGGACTCACTCTAACCACCTCGATATTAGTGTTTGGTGCAGTAGCAGTGGAAAAATTTATCGATTTGATTAAAGGTTATGTAGGTGTTTAGCTGCCGATCTATGGACAATCATCAAAGAGTTAAGATAAACGAAGTTAATTAATCCATATCAGGCATAGATAATGCTTCGTTTGCAAAATTTAAGCTATCATCCTCCAGCCACTCCCGAACCAATACTAAAAAATATTAACCTAGAGCTATCGCCCCAACAGTTGGGATTGATCGTGGGTAAAAGTGGTTCGGGTAAAACTACAATTCTCGAAATTTTAGCAGGATTAGCCGAACCCACTAAGGGGCAAATATTTTGGCGTACCAAACAGCTAACGGATCTCGATCTACAGCAACTTGCAGGATTAGTATTTCAGTTTCCCGAACGGCACTTTTGTGGTGGTACAGTTCTCGAAGAATTACGTTTAGGTCATCCTGAATTAGATATAAAACGGGTCAAAGATGCGTTAAGCGAGGTAGGATTAGACCATATATCCTTAAATATATCCCCCCACGCTCTCAGTGGAGGGCAACAGCGTCGTCTAGCTCTAGCGGTACAGCTAATTCGTCAGCCCAATGTGCTGATGTTGGATGAGCCGACAGCGGGTTTAGATTGGTCAATGCGAGTTCAGCTAGCCAAATTGCTAGCCAAGTTGAAAGAACATTGGACGCTTTTGGTGGTAACTCACGATCCAGGAGAGTTAATTGAAATAGCCGATCGCTGTTGGACAATTAATCAAGGAAATCTCCAGTCCATTGAGCCAGTTGCATTGAATAGATAATTTAGAAGCCCATGAGTCAGATCGAAACGAATAAGCTGCCCCAAATGAATACTTTGTGGCAACAAACCCTTAACTGGCAGCCCAATGTAGAGCAAGAGAAACTATTTCAACAGGTTTATCAAGAAGTATTAGAAGGGAATCGCTATCAAAATCTGACTCGCATCACTAGCCCTGAAGACTTTTGGGAAAAGCACCTGTGGGATTCTTTATCGGGTATGGTAGGTTTGACCAAAGAGGAAATTAATCGAACACTAGAAGTAATTGATATTGGTACAGGGGCAGGTTTCCCTGGAATCCCTCTAGCGATCGCCTGTCCTAATTGGAAAGTAACTTTACTAGATTCTACTCGTAAAAAAATTAACTTTGCCAACGACTTAATTAATAAATTAGGAATTAAAAACGCTACAGGAATAGTTTCCCGCGCCGAAGCTTTGGGTCGTATTCCAGGCGATCGCGCCTGTTACGATCTTGCTATAGTTCGGGCAGTTAGCAAAGCTAACGTCTGTGCAGAATATGCTTTGCCCCTAGTCAAAATAGGTGGATTGGCTATTCTTTATCGTGGACATTGGAGTAGTGAAGATACTTCTAGCTTGAAATATGCAGCAGGAAAATTAGGTAGCAAGATTGAATTGATTTATCCTTGGGAAACGCCCCTTTCCCAAGGAGTACGCCATTGCATTTATCTGCGGAAACATTCTGGCACATCCAAGCAATATCCCCGCGACATTGGTATCCCCGACAAGCAACCTCTTTAATTATTGCTTAACTAAAAACCATATTGACAATACCGTCGGCAATCTCATCGATCGGCAAGATCAAATCTACGCAACCAGTTTTGATGGCGCTTTCAGGCATACTAAAGACTTTAGCCGTGTGACGATCTTGAGCAATTACCTTACCTCCCATTTCGCTTACTACTTTAACCCCTTCTTTGCCATCGCCATCGCAACCAGTCAAAACTATCGCTACTGCTTTTTCTTTGTAGCTATGAGCTAGAGATTTAAAAGTATATTCCGCTGAAGGACGGACAAAATGCTCTTTGGGTGCATCAGAAAGATTTAACTTACCTTTGGCAACAATTAAATGTTTGTCGGGAGGAGTGACGTAGATATGACCTGCCCTTAACTCTAGTCCATCCTCTACTTCATTTACTGGTAAAGGTGTTAATCGATTGAGAATTTTAGTCAAATGGCTTTTGTATTTGGGAGAAAGGTGCTGCACGATTAAAAGCGCGCCAGGAAAATCACTTGGTAAAGCTGAAAAAATAACCTTTAGAGCTTCGATACCACCCATTGAAGAGGCGATCGCAATGATTCGATTAGGCTCGCGATCTCCAATGGCAATTTTTTCTTGATAATCTTTTCTCGAACTGTATCTTGCTCTTGCTTCGGTTACCACTATTTTTATCCTATATATCGGTCATATTTTGCCAGAATATAACGCTGTTTGTTAATACTGCGATTGTTTGGATCTAGAAATTTTTGCTAGTTTATGGGAGCGAATTTTCTTTTGCGTAAGTCCTAAATATGTAGCAGCGTTGATTCTTCTTGAATATATAGTTTAAATGCAATTTTGGAAATACGCCTCTATCCGAGGCAATAGCGACTAAAGGGGCTGACAGGCTGAATTTATTTTCAGCTTGCTACCAGCCCCTTTTATCTCACGCAAACTAAGATTTTTATTAGCTTCTTAGCCACTTGATAAAATCGTCGTGTTGGCGGTTGTGAATTATTTGTCTCCCTATAGTTACACTTCTAATTGCTGGTGTCCAAGGATTAGGATAGGGATTCCAGAAAGTGCCACCTACGAAGTAGCCACCGACAACATTATCTAATTCTTCTTGATTTAGTTCGTCAAGTTTTCCTTGGGTAGATCGATCTAGTTGTCCGATTTTAATTTTTTGATTGGGAAATTCGTTGTTTAACATTGTTCTTTACCTCTTGTGTTGTTTTGTTCTGTGTGTAGGTATTTCTGAGATAAAACAGGGTATGCAAAAAAGCTCCGAAATCAACGATGGAATGAGTGTAAATACTCAACAACCAATAATAATAAATAGAAAAAAACCTTGCAGAATATAATTAGAGCGTACTGTTAGTCTGCCAAAAAAATAACCTCGATCTGCCGAATATAAGAAGCGATCGCGATATTAAAGTAATCCCACGACCATTTGTCAATTATGATTTAGAAAAGAGTCCAATTACTAGATTATATGCTGACAAATTCTATCGATATTATGGCAATAACTAGATTTATTCCCCACGGACATTGCTATCTTTGGCAGACTAATCTAGTTTGGCTTCATGTCACATCTGATTTACTAATTTCAATAGCTTACTATTCTATTTCCCTAACTCTTTTGTATTTTGTTTCTCAAAGAGTGGATTTGCCCTATCCAAGAATATTTTTCTTATTTGCAGCCTTTATTTTTTGCTGCGGAACTACTCATTTTATGGAGATATGGACTTTATGGTATCCAACTTACTGGGTAGCGGGTTTTCTCAAAGCGATAACTGCTTTAATTTCTCTCGATACTGCATTCGAGATTGTACCTGTAATACCAAAATTCCTCGCTCTGCCTAGCCCCAATCAATTGGAACGAGCAAATCAACAATTGCAACAAAAAATAATCGAACACAAACAAACTGAAAAAGCTCTACGGGCAAGCCAAGAAAGTTTTATGAGTGCCTTCAAGTATGCTGCAATTGGCAAGGCTTTAGTAAGCATAGATGGACATTGGTTAAAAATCAATGCTGCTTTGTCTAAAATTGTTGGTTATTCAGAATCAGAATTGCGGGATTTAACTTTTCAAGATATTACTTATCCAGAAGATTTAGAAAAAGATCTTTCTTATGTAAACCAATTGTTGGCAGGAGAAATTTCTACTTACCAAATGGAAAAGCGATATTTCCATAAAAAAGGGCATTTAGTTTGGGTACTTTTGAGTGTATCCCTAGTAAGGGATGAAAAAGAGCAACCAATATATTTTATTGCTCAAATTCAAGATATTACCAAAAGCAAACAAGCAGAAATAGAATTGCAACAGAGCGAAAAACGTTATCGAGCGATCGTCGAAGATCAAACTGAACTAGTAGTTCGATTTGAAAATGATGGAACTTTGATCTTTGTTAATGATGCTTATTGTCGCTACTTTAACCAGAAAAAAGAAGAGATTATTGGTAAAAGCTATCAACCATTAATACATCCAGAAGATCGCCATAAAAGAGATCGACTTCTTAACTCTCTCAATCGGAAGAATCCTGTTGGTCATGTTGAATACAGAGTAATTGTTAATCAAAATATACGTTGGATGCGCTGGAGTTACCGACAAATTTTTGATAAACAAGAAAATTTAGTTGATTTGCAGTCTGTAGGACGAGATATTGGCGATCGCGTTCGTGCAGAACAAGCTTTACAAAAAAGAGAATCAATTCTGCGTAGCTTTTATGAAAGTGCGCCCATGATGATGGGAATTGTCAAAATGGTAGATAATAATATTATCCCCGTTTCTTGTAATAAAACTGCCACTAAATTTTTCACTTCAACGTTACATACAGCACCCAAACAATCTGAAAAAACTCCAAATATTTTTGCTAATACTTTTGCCGATTGGAGCGAATATTTTCATAATAGCCGATTAAAAGGAAAACCTATTTATTTTGAATACTGCCTCGATCGAACTGATGGCAATAATCTTTGTTTTTCAGTAACTATCTCTTTAATCAAAGAAATGATTGACGATAATTATTGGTTTTGCTATGTGGCTAAAAATATTACCGAACAAAAACAAGCAAGAATTATTAAACAGAAAGAAACTTTGCTGAAAGAAATGCACCATCGGGTCAAAAACAATTTGCAAATAATTTGCAGTTTGCTCAATCTTCAATCTCGAATAGCAAAGCACCCCTTTGTGACTAAACAATTTCAAGAAATAAAAGATAGAGTCACGGCAATATCTTTAGTCCACGAACAATTATATCAGTCAGAAGATATTTTCCATATTGCCTTGTCAAGTTATATTCCTTCTCTGGCTAATAATTTACTTCGTTCTTATTTTAGTCAATCTCAAAATATTGATTTTAAATTTAAAATAGATGATAATATTCTCTTAGAAATTGATACTATAGTATCTTTAGGTTTAATAATTAATGAATTGATTTCTAATGCTATCAAATACGCTTTTGTAGATAGTAATAAAGGTAAAATTACCATTAAAGCTATTCTCGATCGCGAGCGAAATATTATCTTGACTATTAGTGATGATGGCAAAGGATTAAATCCTAATTTTGAGCTAGAAAAAACTAAAACCCTTGGTTTGAAACTTGTCAAAAGCTTGACCGATCAACTACGAGGCAAAATAGAAATAATTAAAGACTTAGGGACTCATTTTAAAATAACTTTGAGTGCAATCGAAAATCATAGCTCGGATCGGCAATCAAATATATTAACTAACTAATTATTAAATAAATAAATAGCAGCAAATGGTAACAACAATTTTAATCGTTGAAGATGAAAGTATTGTAGCCCAAGATTTGCAAGGAATGCTCGAAGAATTAGGCTATCACGTACCAGAAATTGCTGATTGCGGAGAACGGGCTATAGAAAAAGCAGCCGAACTCAATCCTAATTTAATATTAATGGACATTAGACTAATTGGCTTAATAGATGGCATTACCGCTGCTGAAATTATTCAAGAAGAGCGCGATATTCCCATAATTTACTTAACAGCCCATTCTGATGCTAAAACTTTAGAAAGAGCCAAACATAG
>CAYXWE010000082.1:0-9581 GCA_964468145.1 uncultured Pleurocapsa sp. | reverse complement strand
GAAGCGAGGTTCAATGCGATCGTCTTTGTTTCTTAGGAGTTAATTATTTGGTGACTGCTGATATACGGGTTGGGGATAAACAGTAGTGGGGTGCGGTGATGGTGCTGCATGGATAGGAACGGAATAATATACGGGTTGAGGATATACAGTAGTAGGCTGTTGCGGTGTCGGAGGTGAAATAATTTGCTGTGGATGTGCGGTATTAGGTTGTTGCGGTGTCAGTGTGGGTTGTTGGTACACGGGCTGGTGATAATTACTGGGTATTGATGGCTGATAACCAAAGCTAGGATTAATAGATTGGGTAGGGGGAGCCATATTGATAGCCCGATGGTGGTGCTGGCTTGGGTTAACTGGCTCTACCGCATGACTAACAAGTTTATTAGATTGAGCGAAATTATTACTAATATAGATATGCTCGGTCGTGCTGTTCCCATGAACGCGCTTGGTTAAACGCCATTGAGGATCGAGGACAATTTTGAGAGAACCTGAAGCCAAACCGTAAGTTTTACCAATATGTAACTCAGGTTTGCTAGAATCGCGAGGAACGCCGATCAAATGTAATTCTCCGTCTCTTTCTACAACATCAGTCAAATAATCCATACCATAATCTCGACCATTCAAGCGAATTGAATAGTTATTACTGTCGGAACTTCGTTTGCAAGCATTAGTAAAATCAAAATTGAGAAATAAAGGCTCGATCTTCGTAGGTGAATGCCCCACTTCTTGCCAGCATTTTTTTTGCCCTGGAATTTGCTCTAATATCAATAGATTGTAACCATGACGGTATGGTGCAGCAACTACTGCAAATCGATCTCGATCCAAGTCTTGCTCTCCAAATGAGGATGCCCGCGCTGTTTCTGATAGAGTTAGGCTAATTGTTGCTAAAGATAGAACCGCGCTCAATAGTAGTGAAGGTTTCATGTGATTCTCCTGTGGTTTCGGTTGCCCGTAAGGAGACTTAATAATTGCCGTTCACATCTCACTCCAAAAATATTCGGTAATTATTATTAATTAGTTGCCAGCAATAATTGGTAATAACTCTTTGTTGTTTAGTAGATATTATGTAATATAATCTGCAAAAGTAGCGATTGAGTTCAGTAATATTACTAGTTTTTAAATTTAAAATAAAGAAGTCAGTAATTGCACCCGATCGTCGAGCTAAAAAACGTTACATATAGGGATATTTTAATTTAATCGCTGCATTTTTAGGTTTTAACTATGAATGCAGGCTAAATTGGGAATTACTGCCACTTTTAGTGGAGAGTAGTTTACTGGTTCGCCATCTACTACCAAAAGTCCTTTTGGGGTTAGGGGTTCGAGGCGAAAAGATTTTACTTTGTAATATTCTAAGTGAGGCAAGTCCAAATGTTCTCCTTTACCGCAAAGCAATAAGGCTTGGAGAATTTCCAGACGGGATGTACCTTTGCGCATAATTAAAACATCGATCGCGCCATCATCTAATCGGGCGTGGGGAGTAACATTCATATCATGGGCAGCCCAGGGGGTATTCATCGCCCACAAAAAAACAAATTCATCTTCAATTACTTGCCATTCTCCCTGTTGTTTAATTTTGTACTGGGAATTATTAATTTGGCAATCTGGGTGAGGAATAAAAGAAAATCGACCGCAGTAGGTACGCAACCAACAGATTAACCACAAAGCATAAAGATCGAATCGCAACGAACCTAGAAATTTTAACTTTTCAGATTCTATATCTGCATCGCTAATTAGACCCCAGGCGAGAGAAAGACAGCTATAGTATTGACGATCGCTTTGCTCGATCTTAGCTAAATCCAAACCTTGAACTTTTCCTTTAGCGATGGCGAAAGCAGCATTCAGGGGATCGTAGGTTGCCCCTACTAATTCCAATAATGATTTCGACAAACCATTACCCGTACCCCCAGGAATAATTCCCAAAGGTAATTTAATAGCTGTTTCCCAGTCAGAACGCATCATTAAACCTGCGATCGCATTACTGAGGGTACCGTCACCCCCAACTATAACCAAACCATCGACCGAAGCCAGATCCAAATTACGCACAAAATCTTGAATATCTTCCGTACTGCGGGTTTCTCTAACGGCATATTTTAAATAACTGCGATCGAATAAGGGGCGGACTCGTTCCCAGATTTTAGATGCCTGTTTTTTACCGCTAACGGGATTGATAATAATCTGTAGCTGTCGCTGCTTGTTTGCCAAAGCGCGTTCGATCGCTTGTTGCCATTGCGATCGCACTGACTCATTAGAACAGGTAAAACAATATTCTTGGAGTACTCTTTGTTGCTTGCGGTACTTATGGGTTTTCACCAGAGGATAGGCGTGTACCAGCAAACAGGGAAAACTGCTTTTAGGGCGATCGCATCTAACCGAAACACCCACCACATCCTTCAGATTAACCCGTCTGACTTCTCCTTGTTCTGACCACGATAAAGCTTCAGTGGTTAGACTCCCTATTTCTGTCGGCGATTGGGGATAAGTAGCCAAAGGCTTTTGAAATACAGTGGTTCGCTCCATGTAAGTTAACCGAAGATCTCCAAAAATTTAATTTCTAGCAAACTTCAGATTAACAAATTTATCACGCTACTGAATTTGCCCAATCTCTCGCCCATTCCAATACTTTTTTAACTTCGGGCATAGTTGGTGCTTGGCAGTACAAACGCAATACTGGTTCTGTACCGCTAAAGCGAATCAATAGCCAAGTCATGTCGCTCATTCTAAATTTATAACCATCTACATCCAGACAGTCTATTACTTTCATTCCTGCGACTTCTGTAGGTGTTTCGTTTTTGAGGCGTTCTAATAATTTAGCCCGCACGTCCATACTAGCCAAGGGTAAATCGATGCGATCGTAATTAGCGGTAAAGTCAGTTTTTTGCTGCAGACGAGCGTATATCGCTCCTAAATCTTCTCCCGCTTCTACTACTGCTTCTAAGACGTATAGAGCAGATAATAAGGCATCGCGTTCGGGTATGTGCGTGCCATAACCGATACCCCCAGACTCTTCGCCACCGATCATGACGTCTGCTTGGAGCATTCTATCGGCAATATACTTGTAGCCAATCGGCGTTTGATATATAGAACGTCCGTAAGATTCTGCTAGGCGGGGTATCAAATCCGAACCGCTAACGGTTTTAACAATTTCTCCTGTAAAGTTTTTGCGTTCTGCTAGATGTTCGATCAAAATCGGAATTAATACCTGCGAACTGAGAAAATTACCTTCTGCATCTGCCCCAGCAATGCGATCGCTGTCTCCATCAAACACCAAACCAACTCGAATACTGTCGGGGTATTGTTTTGCTCCTGCTTTAATTGCTTTAAAAAAGTCAGGTAAATATTTAGGTAGAGGTTCGGGTGCGCCACCGCCAAACAGCGGATCGCGATCGCTATTAATCTCTTCTACCGCACAACCCAGCAGTCTTTCCAAACCCGTTGCTGCTGCACCGTGCATGACATCGACGTATACCTTAAGTTTTTCTGATGCGATCGCATTTTTTATTTTGGCAATGTCTACTTTTTGCTGTAATCCCTGACAATAACTCTCCCAAGGATTAAACTTCTCTAGTTTTCCTGGCTTTTCTGCTTTAGGTAAAGGGCTACCAATTTTGGCTTCAATTTGCTCCGTAATTTCTGCGGGAACAGAACCACCAAAGGCACTTTTAACTTTCAAGCCTAAATAACTAGCGGGGTTATGAGATGCAGTCATCACAATTGCACCGAGGGCATTATAAGCCTTAGCAGCCCAACTAAAAGCAGGAGTGGGCGCAAAACATTCCGACAGCAAAACATCAAACCCAGCTTCGCTCAATGATTCTGCTGTAACTCGGGCAAAATCCTCAGCCATAAAACGGCGATCGTAACCCACAATTACAGTACGATTGGTAGCCAGATCGCCATAATTATCAGCTAGAACACTAGCAGCGATAGGAGCTAACATTGCCACTCGCTCAAAGGTAAAGTCAGCAGCAATTACCCCGCGCCAGCCATCTGTGCCAAACTCGATCGGATTAACAGTAAACGCCATAAAACTAAGAAGAATGAAGTTACTTAATAATAATATCTTCCAGATTAACCGTTTCTATCTAGTTTGAAAACTAATCGACCTAGAGAGTAGAAAAGTACGCTAATCATTTTCAGATTTGCTTGGCTGTTGTTCCATATTCTTTAATAAATCTTTCAATCTCATTCTTTCTATATACGGCCAGCCACCTTTTTCTTCTATGTCTCTGACAAATTGATATAGATCGTTGCGAGTTTTGGGCAAACCCTTTTCAAAAAAGTTAACTCTAATTTGGCGATGTATTTCCTCTAAATCCCGCAGTAAAGATAATAAAAACAAACTATCCTCGCGATGCTTTTGGGCTAAGGCATAAATACTATCCCCTGTGTCTTTCAATACGCTATCGGAATCGATGTTAGCTAAGTCTTGATTTTGAGTCATTTACCAAACGAAGGCGAAAATAAACTTAGTCTACTTTATCCAAAGTTTACTCTATTGGTAACGAAATCTAGAACTTTAGCAAAATCTAGTCAACTAGATTGCAATTGAATTTATATATTAGTAGTCCTTCTTTGGTAGAGTAGATAGCATCTATAAAAATGGCTCAATTCTTGAGAATAGCCTATTTTCGACATCTTTCGCGCTCGATGTCATCGGTACTCTACCTTTACAGGGTAGAGTTTGCCACGACTACCTTCCCCAGTTAAATCTAAAATTGATAAAATGAAGTTGACCATGAGATACCGTACAATTATTGCTAGTTTCCTAGCATTAAGCCTAAGTTTACTTACTGCCTGTAGCGATTCTAGCGACCTCAGTAGAAACGAATTAACTTACGATGATATTTTAAATACAGGGCTAGCTAACACTTGTTTAGAGTTACCCGATAGTAGTCGAGGAACTATTTCTATCGAACAGGGCGAATCTTACTCTATTCGCGATTTGTGCATAGAACCTAGGGAATATTTCGTTAAAGAAGAACCCGTTAGCAAACGTCAAAAGGCTGAATTTATTCAAGGCAAATTATTAACTAGATATACTTCTAGTCTCGATCAAATCCAAGGTACTATTGAAGCTAATGATGATGGTACTCTAACCTTCACTGAAATTGATGGAATTGATTTTCAACCAGCTACTGTTCTGTTGCCTGGTGGCAAAGAAGTTCCTTTTCTCTTTACGATGAAACAGTTTCAAGGCACTACTACAGCAAGTGCGGATAGCATTAATACTTCCACCGACTTTGAAGGTGAATTCAACGTCCCTTCTTACCGCGGACAGGTGTTCCTAGATCCTAAAGGACGTAGTTTGGCTAGTGGTTACGATAACGCTGTAGCTTTGCCAGGACTTGCTGATGACTCTAGATTTTCTAACGCCAATGTTAAAGAATTTGTTTCTCGCAAGGGAAAAATGTCTCTCAACGTTACCAAGATTGATGGTGAAACAGGAGAAATTGCTGGAGTATTTGAAAGCGAACAACCTTCCGCTACTGACTTGGGTGCAGAAGAACCAGAAGAAGTTAAAATTCGCGGAATTTTCTACGCTAGAGTCGAAACTAATGTCTAATTCATTTGACAACCATAAATTTAACTATCCAATTTAATAGTTGATTCATAGTAATTTAAAGAACACAATGGGGGCATCAGCCCCCTTTTTTTTATTCGTAAAATTACTTAAATAATTGGTTTTTGCTCAAGAAATTAAGTGTAATCGCCCTCTTGATTCTAACTTTATGAAATAAGAATAGTATAAATGCTGTTGTTCGATAGAGACTCTAAATAATAAGCTAAAAATGTTCGGAGAAAATTTATTTATATCTGATTAATAATTTAGCTTTTTATATTTAGATCGCTCTCTATCTAGGAATAAGTCAATGACAACTTGCATTAATAAGAATATTAAATTAAACAGTCTTCATTTATTTCATAAATATCAAGAAAATAAAACCACTGGTATTCGCAATGAAATTATGGAGTTGAATTTTGGACTTGTAAAAAAAGAAGCCTATCACTGGATGAACCAGTGTAATGAAAGCTACGAAGATTTATTGCAGGTAGGTTCGATTGGATTGATCAGAGCAATCGAGCGATTCAGCGTCGAGAAAGGAAGTGCCTTTAGTTCTTTTGCTATTCCTTATATTAGAGGCGAAATTCAACACTATCTCCGCGACAAAAGCTGTACTTTAAGAATACCTAGACGTTGGTTAGAATTAAGGCAGCAATCGGTTTCTTTTATACACCGTTTTAGAGAAGAGAATCACCGCCAGCCAACTAATACAGAAATTTCTAATCATCTAAATGTATCTGTTAAAGAGTGGCAAGATATTAAATTGGCTTATCAAAATCGCAAACCTTTAAGTCTAGATGTATCTGTTAATAATGATGTTGAATCTCAGATGAGTTTGGGTGATTTAGTTGCCGATCCCAAATATCGTAGTTTTCATCTTGTATATGAAGATAAAGTTCGCCTGCAACAAGCTATGGGAGAATTGGAAGACCGCACTAGAAACGTTTTAGAATTTGTTTTCTTGCACGATTTAACTCAAAAAGAAACAGCAAAAATGTTGGATATAAGTGTAGTCACAGTGTCGCGACAGCTCAAAAAAGGTTTGAACTTACTTAAGAAATCTATGGCTCAAGAAAATTCTTGATTACTCAAATATAGCCGTTCTCAAAATCAACTGTTATGTTGGAGTTTGAATTGTTATATCCCATATAAAGAAGGCAATCTTAATCGATCCTTGGGTAATTATTATGAATAAAACAGTATTATTAGTATTAGCAGTAATCATTACTTCGGTAACTGGAGGTTGTACCTTCTTGGGTAATGCTAAGAAAGATTTTGAAGAAAGCACCAGCAAACCTATTCCTAGAGTTAATGACTCTCAACCCGCTGCCAAAACTAAAACGGCAGAAGAAGAAGAGGTATTTGCTGACATAGAAGAGGAAGATCGAGAAGAAACACAAGCGATCGCAGGATTAATCCCTGCAACCAATCCCGATACAAGAGTAAGAAGCAGCATTCGTGGCAGACAAGATCCTTTTTCTGTAGTTACTCTTGTTCCCAAAATTGAAATCGAAGAGGAAGAAAGCGAACCAGTACAACCAACTAACAATCGTACTAATCGTACTAATCGTACTAATCGTACTAACAGAGATCGCAATCGCGTTAATCAAAGAGCTAATAACAATCGTAATAATCGCTCGCCCAATCTAATAGAAGAATTCAAAACGGAGTTAGCTCAAAAGGTGATCGTTTCTGGACTCTATAGATCCAATGGTAAAACCAAACTAATCGTTAAAGCACCAGAAGAAAAAAGTAGTCGTTATGTGGAAGTCGGTCAATATATATCCAACGGTCAAGTTTTAGTCAAAGATATTAATCTCAATCACTTTCCTACCCCCACGGTGATTTTGGAACAGTCTGGAGTCGAAGTGACTAAATCAATTGGTGAAACTCCAGAAGATTCGAGAAATAGGGTTAGTTCTTTACCCGTTCAAAACCCCCAAACTCAAACTTTACTATCTAACATTTCATTGAATTTAGTAGAAGCTGAGTAATTTTAATTACTTATAGTTAGGAAATTATTTATTAGAGCGATCGCCGAAATTATTTACTCCGCGATCGCTTTGATTTTTCAGATCGAGACCGCCAATAAATATATCGATAAAATAGTATTAGGTTTAGGATCTTTGACTTGAATAAGAAAATCCATGAGTAAAAAAGCAGAATTGTTAGAAGCGATCGCTGGCAAAAATCGCGGTTTACTAGCTAATGAAATAGATAATGTCCGAGTTCTCTCGGCTATTCAGCAATTAGAAGATATCAATCCCACTCGCAAACCCCTGCAAGCGAAGGATTTACTAGAAGGAGATTGGCGTTTGTTATACACCACTAGCAAGGGTATTTTGGGTTTGGATCGTTTTCCCCTCTTCAATTTAGGTCAAATTTATCAATCGATTCGCGTATCTCAAGCCAAAGTTTATAATATCGCCGAGATTACTGGTTTGCCGATGCTCGAAGGTTTAGTTAGTGTAGCTGCTACCTTTGAACCAGTTTCTGAAACTAGAGTCAGCGTAGCTTTTGAAAGGTCTATTATTGGTTTGCAAAGATTTTTCAGCTACAACACTCCGAAAAAATTTATTCAACAAATTGAGTCGGGCAAAAAGTTTCTGCCTCTAGACTTCAAAATCGATCGCGGAGAACAAAAAGGCTGGTTGGAAATTACTTATTTAGATGAAGATATGAGGATTGGCAGAGGGAATGAAGGTAATGTCTTTGTCTTGACCAAAGAGACTTCTCCTTCGATAGCTTGATGAGCTACTTATCAAAGTATATAGCAATACGGGGAAATATATAGCAATAGGGGGGTCTCACCTCTGGGCGGTTTATAAAAAAAACACTCGTTCAAACCTCCTAACTTATATTTGTACTGCTATACAAGTCCCTCGATAGGGTTTTCCGTAAATCTTGCAAGTTAGGAAAGTTTTACAATTAGAAGCAGACAAAAAAAGAATTTTTATTGATTATGTTGCGCAAAATTGTAATTCTATTGATGTCATTGTCGTTGTGCTGGACTACTATCGGTTGTTCTAGTTCGTCTACGTCAATGCAATCTCAACCATCTTTTAATAATAATGCTAGTACCTCAACTGCCCCGACTTCCATCGCTGATGGCAAGTATCCCGTTCAGCAGGCTACTTATAATGATGCCAGTGGTGAATATAGCTTGATGCTACTCAATACCCCTGCTGGTAGTCCTCCCGTGCTGCAAACAGAGCAGTTGCAAATGGCGCGTATCGACGAAGCAGCAGCAGCGGATGGGGAAAAAACTTATCTTCAGGTAGATAACGGTCAACCCGTGATGTATCTAACCGAAGATTTTAAGATCGAGTACGTTCACAATGTGACAGAGACTCGCAACGATCCTCAAACTGGTCAACCTCAAACCGTAGTAGTGAGAAGAGAATCTAATTTCTGGACTCCCTTTGCGGGTGCTTTAGCAGGACAGGCTATTGGCAGTATGCTATTTCGTCCTCAATATTATGTACCGCCCATGTACAGCCCAGGAGCAATGGTTGGTTATGGTGGTTATGGAAGTAGCTATTCGCAAGCAGTTAATCGCTATCAAGAACGCCACAGCGAGCCTCCTGCAGCGATCAAAAATCGTCGTACCTTAAGAACAACTGGTAGTCTGCGCAATACTGCTAGCAACAAGCCAGGCAAATCTTTAAATAAGAATAGTCGCGCTACTGGTTCGGGAGTTGGTTCTAGTACTCTTCGTTCTTCTGGTAAAGCGAAGCAGTTTAAACGTCGTAGTAGCTTTGGTAGTAGTTCTAGTATGAGAAGACCTAGTCGTAGCTTCGGTGGTGGCAGACGCAGAAGATAGTCGCTCGATTTTTTATTGAGAATTTAATAGTATAGAGCGATCGCAGATTGTATTTAATTTATATTTAAGGCGATCGCTTTTTACTGTTCGATTGTCTATCTTCAATCCTTTTCACCAAGCACCGTAATTTTTGTGCGATAATTCATAAAAGAAAAATATTTTAATATTTGCTTAACATAAAGCAATGAATGAGCCAGC
>CAYXWE010000081.1:0-9655 GCA_964468145.1 uncultured Pleurocapsa sp. | reverse complement strand
TTAGATTCAACCAAGACCTGGATTACCAATCAACTAGAAAGATGGTTCAACTTCGCAGAAGGATGGCTCTACACTTCGGTAGAGGAGTTTGAAGAGACTCGCCCTGCAAGAGAATCGCAAAATGCTTTTTATGCGTCGGTATTAAGTATTGTGCCTTTTTTGATTGCTGGAGTAATCACAAACTGGATAATCGATATTAGTTTTGGCGGAAGTAGTTGGGCGATCGCTTTAGGACTGATGACTTGTGCTATTAGTGGTTTATTTGCCCTGGCAAATCAAGATTATGATAATAAAGAGGATTGAAGATATTTTAAGGCTTTCTCAATCCTCCAAAAGATTATTGAATTAATTTATTCGTACAACCAGGGTTCTCTAACAGGACTCCAGTTGGTTAATTCTTTTTCGTCGAACCACAAAGCTACTTCTGTTTGAGCAGTCTCAATGGCATCAGATCCGTGAATTAGGTTGCGTCCAATACTGACACCAAAGTCACCACGAATCGAACCAGGATCGGCAGTTGTGGGGTTAGTTGCACCGATTAAATTTCTGGCTGCACTAACAACATTTTCTCCTTCCCAAACCATTGCAATTACGGGGGCAGAAGTAATAAAGTCAACCAAACCTTTGAAAAATGGTCTTTCTTTGTGAACTCCGTAATGAGTTTCTGCTAGTTCGCGAGAAACTTGCATCATTTTGAGTCCCACTAAAGTAAAACCCTTACGCTCGAATCGATGGATAATTTCTCCAGTTAGATGACGCTGCACGCCATCGGGTTTGATCATAATAAAAGTGCGTTCCATATTTTCCTCAATAATCGGCTACGAAATATCACAAATTTCAGATTAACCTAGATTCGTCTTTTTTAATTTCATTTTTTTGGTTCGATTATAAATTCGGTAAGACAAAATTATTGATAGTTTGTTTTAACGTGAGTTCGGGTTAAGAAAAAAACAAAGTACTTTTGACTTGTCCGTCTCCAAAAGCAGAAAAGCTAGAAAACACAGCAGACAAATTCCTCCGTGTCCTCTGCGCCTCCGTGGTTCATTTAAAAAATAGTTAAATTAACACCGAAGCAGTAGGAATTTCAGCTTCCACGCGAACTGACGTTGTTTTACGTTGTATCTATATGTATCTTACAGTATTAATTTAAAATAAGCGTTTAATTAAAAATAATTTGCACAAAAACAGTGTGTTTGGATAAATCTTTTCCAAACACACTGTTTTTAACACCAAAACTTTTTCGAGTTAGACTAATGTTTAAGATTTAATATTTAATTGGTATTATTTTCGTTGTAACGCTCTAGAGCAAAGCCAATCAGATTATCCACTAATTGAGGAAAAGCTACGCCACAATGCGCCCAAAGTTGGGGATACATACTAGTAGAGGTAAAGCCAGGAAAGGTATTAATTTCGTTGATAAACACTTCTTTTGTCTCTTCAACATAAAAGAAATCAACTCTAGAAAGCCCCGCAGCATCCACGGCAACAAAAGCTTGGATTGCCATCTCTTGAATTTTGGTCGTTACATCATCGGGGAGATCTGCAGGAATATGAAGTTGGGCTGCGCCTTCGGTATATTTAGTCTCATAGTCATAAAAGTCACTGTCAAAGGTAATTTCTCCTACTACCGAAACTTTGGGGTTATCGTTACCCAACACCGCGCATTCTACCTCTCTAGCGGTAACTCCTGCTTCGACCACAATACGGCGATCGTAACTAGCAGCATTATCTAGGGCTTCTTCTAATTCTTGGCGCGATCGCACTTTGGCAATGCCTACAGAAGAACCAAGATTAGCTGGTTTGACAAAGCAAGGATAGTCTAATTTGGCTTCAATATCATCGCAGAGTTTAGGAAAGACGCAGGGGCTAGAATACACTTGCGATCTATTTACTGCAACATAGTCTACTTGGGGTAAACCTGCCTGGGTAAATGCCATCTTCATCGCGATCTTATCCATACCCAAAGCCGAACCCAGTACCCCCGAACCCACAAAAGGAACATTCATAAGGCTTAATAAACCCTGTACTGTGCCGTCTTCTCCATTTGGACCATGAAGTATGGGAAACCAAACATCAATCTCCGAATAGCTAATATTTTGTCCTGCAGGAGATAGAGAGGAAAAACCCGTAACAGTCAGGTTGCTGGTATTACTATCTTTTCTGGCTGCAGCAGTATCAGATGGTTCAGCGAGCAACAAAGGTTCGCCCGATTCTAATACCTGTTGCGCCAGGTGGCTAGGTTGCCATGTACCCTGCTTGTCTATATATACAGGCAGAATTTCATATTTAGCTCGATTATCATCTTGCTGTAAAGCTGATGCGATCGCTTTAGCGGAAGTTATGGATACTTCGTGTTCTCCCGAACAACCGCCAAATAGTAAACCGACTTTTTGCTTTGCCATGTCATATCACCCAAAATCTCTTTTAGATGCTACATCATCTCTCGGTTTTTGGTGAAAATTGCTCTTTCTTTAATTTACTGGAGTTTCTTCTTGTAGAACAGAGCGATCGAAATCGTTGTCAGTTAGAGCATCGACTTGAGCTTGTTCGGCAACTTCTTCAGCAAAGATAGTATTGTAAGTCAATCCTGCCAATACCGCACCGACAATGGGTGCTAGCCAAAATAACCAAACTTGAGCAAATAATTCTTTACCAGCCCACAATGCAACCCCCGTACTACGGGCGGGATTAACAGATGTATTGGTGATAGGAATACTAATCAAGTGAATTAAGGTTAAGCCCAAGCCAATAGCAATGGGAGCAAAACCAGCAGGGGCGCGCAGATCGGTTGCGCCTAAAATGATTAATAAGAACATATAAGTCATGACGACTTCCGTAATCAAACAAGTAAGCAAACTATAACCACCAGGAGAGTGCGCTCCAAAACCATTAGTTGCCAAAGGATTAGAGCCTTCTAAAGCAAACTCGCCATTACCGCTAGCAATTAGGTAAACAAAACCACCAGCTAATATTCCCCCAATTACCTGGGCAATGATATAGGGTAATAATTCTTTGCCAGAAAAGCGTTTGCCCGCCCACAAACCAAAAGAAACAGCGGGATTGAGATGGCATCCTGAAATATGTCCGATCGCATAAGCCATGGTTAAAACAGTCAAACCAAATGCTAAAGAGACACCAAGAAATCCTAGCCCAATATTAAAGAAACCGATATCTGCGGTATTTCCAGTATAGGCTGCAGCCAAAACCGCACTACCACAACCACCAACAACTAACCAGAATGTACCAATTAATTCTGCAATGTATTTTTTCATAATTTTAATTGAATCGATTCGTAAATATGTAAGAATCTAATTTTCTTATGTAAGGTTACAGTGAGTAATATGTAAACAAGAGATATGTTCCATTAAAATTAATTATTAATACTAAGTTCGGCGAATATTCACCCGCGATGATTTACTAAACTTATAAGTAAAAGTAACTAATCGTTTGAAAGTTTTTTGTCTTTTGTCTTTTGTATCGCTTACTACCTAGGCTGATAGTGCTACCTAAGTACTTGAGCAAAATTAATTGTATAGTTTGGGTAGGCAGGGGGAGCAGGGGGAGCAGAGGAGCAGGGGAGGAAAGACAATTGCGATCGGACTTTTTGTTTTACACAAATAATAATATTACTTACTTGAAAGGGATTGGCTTACCCCGAACTGGATCTTAATTTGTCACCAATGGTTGGCACAGCAATCCCGAACGATTTGTGAAAATAAAGATGACTAATGAGTAACAACGAACGACTTTCAGACTAGATAATGTTCGCAACAGAAGCGAGGATTACTCTAGTTGCTAGTTTCTACTCGATCGCGAGTAAATACTAAATTAAAATTATTAATGTCGGATAATTCTGGGTTGAATTGATATCCATCTTCTCCAAAGTCTTGAAGCTGTTCGGGATTTTGGAGACGATTTTTAATAATATAGGCAGACATCATTCCGCGAGCTTTTTTGGCATAAAAACTGATGATTTTATATTTGCCATTTTTCCAATCTTTAAATACTGGCGTGACAATCTTTCCTGGTAATAGTTTGGGTTGGGCTGCTTTGAAGTATTCTTGGGAAGCTAAATTGACAATAGTAGAATTATTGAGTCGGGTTACTCGCTCGGCGATCGCATCTGATATTTTATTTTGCCAAAATTCATATAGGGTATTTGCTTTCAACCCTTGTAACTTAGAGTGAGCTAACTTTGTTCCCATTTCTAAACGATAGGGTTGAATTAAATCTAATGGTCGCAAAATACCATACAATCCCGATAAAATAAGTAAGTGTTCTTGAGCAAATTCTAAATCTTTGGGGGTAAAGCTATCTGCATCCAAACCTTGATAGACATCTCCTTGGAAAGCGAACAAAGCTTGTTTGGCATTAGTATTATCAAAATCTGATTGCCAAGTCTGATAGCGGGATGCGTTTAGTACGCCCAATTTCTCGCTAATTTTCATTATTGAAGATATTTCAGCAGCAGACAACTGACTTAATTGCCCTACCAATTCTTGTGTCTCGGATAAGAAAACAGGTTCAGAAAAGCGATCGCCTGAAGTAGGGGTGGCAAAATCTAGGGTTTTAGCAGGGGAAATTAAAATAAGCACGGGATTGAATACAAAAGAAAAATTAAAACAAATGACTCCACAACTGGGAAAGCTATATCTAGTAGGTACGCCCATTGGTAATCTTGAGGATATCACCCTCAGAGCAATTCGTACTCTCCAAGAAGTCGCTTTGATTGCAGCCGAAGATACTCGTCGCACTGGTAAATTACTCCAGCATTTACAAATCGATACCCCTCAAATCAGCTACCACGAACACAGTCGCAACTCCCGCATACAAGAGTTAATCGAACGTTTGCACCAGGGAATAGATATCGCTTTGGTTACAGATGCAGGAATGCCCAGTATTTCCGATCCTGGAGTCGATTTAGTTCAAGCTGCGATCGCCCATGGCGTGACGGTAATTCCTATCCCTGGGGGGACGGCGGTAATTAGTGCTTTGGCTGCATCGGGTTTGGCGACAGATAAGTTTATTTTTGAAGGTTTTTTACCCCGCAAAGAACAAGAGCGCGTTGCCCGATTAGAATTATTGCGTAATGAGACTCGCACCGTGGTTTTGTACGAAGCACCCCATCGTCTTATCAAAACTTTAAGGGATTTGAAGCAGACGCTAGGAGAAACTAGACAAATAGTTTTGGCGAGGGAATTAACTAAAATACACGAAGAATTTTGGCGGGGAAATATCGGCGAGGCGATCGCTTTATATAACCAACGTCAACCAAAAGGAGAATATACTATTGTGTTGCAAGGTGCAGCAGAAACAAAGCTAATTACCTCCAAAGCGGAATTAAAACGAGAATTACAGCAATTATTAGCTGGAGGAATGACGCGATCGCAAGCTAGTCGTCAATTAGCTAAACTAACTTCTTTATCTCGACGCGAGATTTATCAACTAGATTTAGAATGAACTACCCTAACTTACGCGCTTGGCTAAGAGGGAACTAATAACTAATAACCAATAACCAATAACTAATAACTAATAACTAATAACCAATAACCAATAACTAATAACCAATAACCAATAACCAATAACCAATAACTAATAACTAATAACTAATAACTAATAACTAGTTTCCCTATGACCAATCTAAATAAATTTATTGAAACAGAATCTCTGGTAGATAAAGGAGAGGCGGGGGAAAAGTTAGTTTGGGATAGTATTAAAGGGGCTTTTCGGGAGCGTAATTGTTTGGGTTATTGGCGATATCCCATTTTTTCTCAGGATAATAGTTTTCGTAAAGAACCTGATATTTTAGTTGCGGATTATTTCCTCGGTTTGATTGTGATTGAAGTCAAAGCAATTAGAATCGAGCAATTAGTGAATATCCAAGGACATCGCTGGCAGTATCATAATTTTTATACTCCCTATGGCAATCCCTATCAACAGGCAGAAAGACAGTTATTTGCTTTATTAGCATATAGCGATCGCGAACCTTTGCTAAAAGGAAATATTACCGCCAGGGCGATCGTTGCCTTGCCTTATATTACTCAAGCTCAATGGCAAGCTAAAGGCTTTCATACTTTACCTAATTCTCCTCCAATTCTATTTCAAGAAGATTTAGGAAATGCAGAATTAGTTATTAATGCGATCGCGAAAGTACCGCCCGTTGTTGTAGGAAAAAAATTAACTCCTACTCAATGGGAATTATTATTAGCTATCTTAGGCGGTACACCTTTATATACTCCTGAGTATCAACAGCTTCCCTGTTCTTCTCAAAGCCGTCGTCATATTATTGAGCAAGTGCGATCGCGTTTGAACCAATTAGATCTGCACCAAGAAAAAATTGCCAAACAAATTCCCCACGGAATGCAAAGAATTAGAGGGGTTGCTGGCTCTGGTAAAACTGTTTTATTGTGTCAAAAAGCAGCTTTGATGTCGGTAAAATATCCTAAATGGCAAATTGCTTTAGTCTTTTTTTCTCGTAGTTTATACGACTCTATTACTCAACAGGTAGATAAATGGGTGCGTCACTATACCCAAGACAAACTAACCTATGATGCCCAAAAATCTAACCTTAAAATACTCCATGCTTGGGGTAGCAAACAACAGCCAGGATTTTATAGCACCCTTTGCAAAGCAACTTATACTCTACCCGTGGCAGTTCCTTTTACTACTAGTAAAAAACCGAATGAAGCTCTAGCAGAAGCTTGTTTAGAATTATTAACCAATAAAACTATTCCTCAAATATTTGATGCGGTTTTAATTGATGAAGCTCAAGACTTAATGGCAGATCTTTGGCAATATCAAGATAAGCAACCTTTTTATTGGCTTGTATATCAATCCCTCCGCTCTGTCGATCCCGTCCATCCCGAACAAAAACGACTGATCTGGGCTTATGACGAACTACAAAGTTTGGATAGTGTTAAAATTCCCGAACCTGGAGCGATGTTTGGCGAAGAATTGGGACATTTAGCTACAGGAAAACACGACCGACAAATTAATAAAACCGAAATACTATCTCGCTGTTATCGCACGCCCCATCAAGTTATTTTCGTCGCTCAAGGAATTGCCATGGGGCTATTAAGAAAAGAAATCATTACGGGTTCTAAACATCCTGAAGAATGGCAAGCTTTAGGATACAAAATTAATCAAAATTGTCTCTCAAAACCAGAAATAACCTTATCGCGAGAGCATTATAATTCACCCAATCTAATTAGTAAACTATGGTCAGGAAATAATATAATTTGCGATCGCTTTCCCTCACGACAACAAGAATTAACTGTCCTCGCTCAAAAAATAAAGCAAAATCTGAGTGAGGATAGTTTCCAGCCAGATCGAGAAATTTTAATTATAGTTCTGGGTGCGTATTACGACACTGCATCTTTAGTTAAACAAACCGCCACCTTTTTAATTAATCAAGGAATCAATATTTATCTTCCTACCCAGAGTACCTTTAATTGTTTTGATACTCCCCCAGAAAAACGCAATTACAATCGCTTTTGGTATGGGGGAGCGATTACTATTTCTACCATTCATCGGGCAAAAGGGCAGGAAGCAGACATGGTTTATCTAGTAGGTTTGGATAAGATCGCCCAAAACCAAAGCAATATTTATCTGCGAAATCAACTATTAGTAGCCTTGACTCGTACTAGAGCCTGGGTCAATATTAGCGGTATTGGTGACTATCCCCTATACCGAGAATTATCGAGCTTAATTAATAGCCAACAAATTACGGTTGATTTAACCAACCCACCCCAAAGAGAACTAAGAATTAGCGATCGCGCTAATCTTCTGTATGATTATGCCCTAGGAAGAACTAATTTTCGCTATGCAGACTTACGCAATGCTGACTTGTCTGGGATCAATTTAGCTAACATTAATTTGATCGAAGCAGATTTATCGGGGGCAAATTTGTCAGGAACAGATCTGAGTAATGCCAAGTTAATTGCAGCTAATCTACAAAATACCAATTTAAAGAACGCTAATTTAACCAATGCCAAGCTAATCGGCGCAAACTTAACCAATACCAATTTAGATAACGCCAATCTAACTAGAGCCAAGATCGCTAACACTATTTTCGATACAGAATAGACTGATAGGCAATATAGGATCTCAGGTATCAAAAGTCATTTGTTATTGGTCATTTGTTGTTAGTCATTTGTTGTTAGTCATTTGTTATTAATAAAAAAAGGGACAAACAATCATTCGCCCCTACTAAAAACTAAAAACTAAAAACTACGAGTAGATCGCTCTTAGCCTAAAACATCGAATTAACAACGTCTAAGACTGCAATACTTCTTGGCGATCGCTCTTGGAATCAGCAGACTGGTTTTGTTCTTGCTCTTGTTTTGCCATCAAGTTAATAATCGAAGACTTATCCAATAAGCCATAAACTTCCCCTGCATCCCCTACTACAATCAACTCGCGGGGGCTATTTGCCTCGAAGTCTTTGGCTACCTCAAGTAAAGAAGTATCAGCAGCAATAATGCTCCCTCGATCGACAGGCTTGATTAACTCGTCGAGATAAACATCATTCCACTGGGAAGTAGCAATTTTGTTTAATTCTGCCACTTCAATTTCTCCTGCTAAGGTGCGATCGCTATCAACAAT
Source organism: uncultured Pleurocapsa sp. (assembly GCA_964468145.1). Classification (GTDB taxonomy): domain Bacteria; phylum Cyanobacteriota; class Cyanobacteriia; order Cyanobacteriales; family Xenococcaceae; genus Waterburya. The sequence continues at coordinate 1,051 of CAYXWE010000081.1, read as the reverse complement.
CAAAAACTTGCGCCACTGTTGTTTGCCAATTACATAGTTATTCACAAACTCTCTGATGCTGAGATTGTTTTCGGCGACGGGACTATTTTCCAAAACCGCATCTTTGGCAGTGTATTGGCTCAGTTTATCCTGTACTTGGGCAGACTGGGCAGCAAAGCCCGCATTGCGTAATAAAAACGCGCCAATTAATAATGTCCAGATGCTTCCTACTTGAGTTATACCCAAAACAGACAATATGCCCAAACCAATAGCAATCCAGCCAATTACTTGACCGACTCTACCTGCAAAGATAACTCCTTTGTTAGGATTTCCTGTTATCTTCCAGACGATTGCCTTTAAGACATTACCACCATCAAGGGGTAAGCCAGGGATCATATTAAATACTGCCAAAATTAAATTGATCTGGGCTACCAAAAGAACGATCGCTTTTAAGGGTAAGCTCAAGGCTGCTGTAGCTCCAATAAAGGAAAACAAACCCCAAAGTAAAACGCTAACTAAAGGGCCAGCAACTGCTACAGAAAAAGCCTGAAAAGGACTTTCCGATTCTTTTTCCAGAGTAGCCAAACCACCAAAAATAAATAAAGTAATCGACTTAACGGGTATTCCCTGACCGATAGCGACAAAACTATGTCCTAGTTCGTGAGCCAATACCGAAGAGAATAGCAGTAGGGCAGTAACCAAACCCAAAAACCAAGGCACGATCCCTGTCAATTCGGGAAATCTAGTCAAACCAGAGCCATAACTCCAGGTAACTAAACCCAAAACAAAGAACCACGATGGGTTAATGAAAAATGGGATACCAAATAAATTACCGATCCGAATATTGCCGTTCATGGCATTCTCCTATGGGTGATGATGCAACAAATCAGAATTATTGCAATGTTCTATATGAGCTTTGTATATTTGCTTGTTATTTTTTAATTATTAAAATTGTAACGAAGCGTAAACAACAATACATCCTCCAACGGTATAGTAAAAACCGTCCTCATAATTACGGTAGCAACTAGACAAATTTTGGGCATAATAATTATAGTGGACTACGAACTAATAA
>CAYXWE010000080.1:0-9666 GCA_964468145.1 uncultured Pleurocapsa sp. | reverse complement strand
ATTACTCGCGGTGCAGCAGGTTCGGTTATTTTTGATGGAGAGAAACTAATCGAAATCGAACCTTTCCCAGTTAAGGCGATCGATACTGTAGGTGCGGGGGATATGTATGCAGGGGCATTTCTATATGGCATTACCAACGGTATGAGTTACGAAGAGGCTGGACGTTTGGCTTCTAAAGCTTCTTCTAAAATTGTTACTTGCTTGGGTGCGAGGATGAAGACGGAAGAAGTTAAGGCTCTTTTGGACTAGTCCGAACTAATCAAAAAGCGATCGCCTTACTCGTTTAGCGATCGCTTTCTCTCTTTTTATTTCTTACTTCCTAGTTAGCCCAGCGATCGCGCCATTTAACCGTACCTTCTTCGGCGATAACCCAACGACGGGCGGTAATATTCTCTCTAAAGGGCGATCGACCTTCTCGCCACATGGCATATTTAAAAGATATTGCCTTACCCGCGCTTTCATTAAAGGGTATTTCGCCAAACCAAGTATTTTTATTAATGTATTGTAAGGGATAGGCTTGGGCGATATCCCAGTTACCCAATTCAGGACAATTGCCCGTTACCACTACTGTCTCTCCTGGTTGGGTATCCACGCCGTTTAGCTGCACCCGCACGATGGTTTGTCCCTTGACTCTTTCCCCGACATTACTAATTACAATTGCTTCTTTTGCTGCTAATTCCAAATTAGTAATGTTGCCATTAACTACTTCAAATTTACGACGGGTTAAGACACAGGTATGACTGCCATCGGGTAATTCAGTATTTATAGATTCAACAGTGGTTGCTTCTCCTCGGTTGAGGATGACAAATAATAAGGAATCGCGGTAACGGCGGATATAGCCATAAACATCGGCGGTAACTAATTTTTGCCACTGGCTACCCAAAGATACTGCAGGATTGAGACGACGCAAACCAGATAGCAAACGGACATGGCGATATAAAGTTGTTTCGGTATCCCAACTATTCATCATCGGACGGTTGTAGGGATCGTTGTTACCGTAAGGATTACTATCGCCGTTAGTATCGTCGTGCAGATATTGTTCTGTACCGTAAAACAGACAGGGAATTCCCCGACTAGTCATCAATAAAGCGATCGCCAGATGCAGCGTTTCGGGATCGGGGTTGAGGGTTTGGAAACGGTGCATATCGTGATTATCAATAAAGGTAATCAATTCCGTTGCGCCATCGTAACGATAGTCCAAATCTAAAACTTCTTGGACTAAATTAAAGCCATGTTCGTCATTCAATCCCAAAGCCTGACGAATTGCCATACAAAAGCCAAAATCCAATACCGTCATGCCAGAGTTATTGGCAAACTCTACCGAGGGCGCGTCATTAGGATTGTTATAAATCCATTCTCCAAAGATAAATACATCTGGTTTGTGTGCCTGAATATCTGCATTAAACTCTTGCCAAAACCAAATCGGCATATGTTTGACTGTATCTACCCGTAGGGCATCCACCCCCCGATCCAACCACTGTTTGATGGCTGATTTAATATAGTCGCGATAGTCAGAATTATTTTCGTTGAAGGTAGCCAATCCTGCTAACTCGCAGTTTTGCACCTGCCATTCATCTTCCCAGTTAGTTACTTCACCGTAGTGGTGATACCAATTATCTTTGTCGTCGTTAAAATCCGCTACTTTCTCACCATCGTCGTACAATTCCCCTTTTTTGCCTTCCACATCGGGATAACTGTGGTTGCAGACAATATCTAAGATCATTTTCATATTGCGCTGGTGCAACTCATCAATCAGGCGATCGAAGGTAGTGTTTTTCTCTTTTTGGGTAGCATTGAGAGAAGGATTTTCATCTTTACCAATAAAGCGGGGGTTAATCCGTTTAAAATCCTTTGTCCAGTAGCCATGAATCGCTGCACTTTCGACAAATAAACCCTCTACCTGCTCGAATAAAGGAGTAAGCCATACCGCCGTTACGCCCAAATTCTTTAAATAATCCAGCTTGTCAATAATTCCCTGGAGATCGCCTCCCCAATACTTACCCCATTGTTCTCGATCGCGATCGTACAATTCGGGATTTTCTCCTGCACTGTTGGCTAAATCTCCATCATTAAAGCGATCGACTACAATAAAGTAAATTGTCTCTTGGCGAAATTCAATATCTCTAGTGAAGATAAAATCTAGATCGATATCGTTTTCTGGTTTAGATTCGGATACTAAAGTCTGTAACTCTTCTTTTGCCTTATCATCTCCAATTTGAGACTGTTTAGAAGTAAATGCAGTCATAAAATAAATTTTTTTAAAATCTTTTAAACTAACTTATCTTTAGCCAAGTTTTAGGATTTTTATCGAATTCATCAAACTTTTTTTAGATTTGCCGATCGCATCTACGAATTCATATCTGATTATAAAATTAGTAACTATCTGAAGTTAGCTATGAACCCTAGGCGATCGCCAAAATAGAAGTTCATAACTCAACCTCATGCCGTTGAATAAATACTTCTTACTTACGAGCAGATAATTTAAAAACTACAGGTTTCAAACTATAGCAATCCTATTTGAAACTAGAGAAAGATTGCTTATAACTGTCTTTAGTCATTAGTCTTTAGTCATTAAACATACTCCAAAATGATTTAGGCTTGCTATAGATACATTAGACATATGCGCAAAAATAAATCGGACTTATACGCCTATGTCTGGTTTAGATGCGGTTTGTGATTATTAACTTTTCCGCTTCTTCTTCAATGTTGCCAAACTGTTCGACTAATGGCAATATTTTTTGTTCTTCTGCTTCGACATAATTATAAATACTAATGAAGTTACGCTCAATTTCTTCGTAGATAATATCCAGTTTAGAATTTAATTTATCAGTTATTTCTCGTTCAAAACGATCCTTCTCGCGATCTAGTTTTTCTTCAAACTGCTTGATAATCTTGCGCTTTTTCAAAACCAAAGTACCGCCAGCAAATACAATCCCAACTCCTGCAAAAGCAGTGCCAATAATATCCAATAATACTATCTCTGTTAAAGCGGCGATCGCCGTACCTGCAACAGTAGCTGCACCGCCTCCAACTAGGCGGGGAGCAACGCTAGCGTTAACTGATTCTATGGAATAAAGAAAAGTTTTATCGTCTAATAAACTAGACACTTTTTGCTGCACGTCTTCGACAATTTCTTGACGGCTTTCAATGGTATTGACGGTAATGGCACTAGTATTAATTTGATTTACTTTGATATCTTGTAAATCATCAACTAGACTTTGTAATAACTCCCGAATACCACCAACAAAATGTTTGATACCATCCTGGGATATTTCTCCCAAAGAAGCTTTTAATTCTCGTTCGCAACTTTGCTTTAATTCATCCATCCAAGTAGGTGCAGATTTACTGGTGCGAAATAAAACTGCAAACGAACCTTTAACTAAAGTAACTAAAGATAGTTTTTCGCGAAACTCCTCTTTTACTCTGCCTGTGATACTATCGTATTTATTCAGCAATCGGTTAATCAAGGATTCTAATTCAAAACCCGACTGTCTTTTATTTTGCTGTAATTTGTTTTTAATTTTATTAACTACTAAGCGATCTGTATCTAGCTGCTGCTGAATGGCTAGCAAATCTTTTTTAAGTAAGTCGATAATTTGCTCGCTAGTCTTTGCTACTCCCTGAAGCTTGAGTTTTTTCGTCCCGCTATCTGCTAAGGTTTGCTGAATATAATTTTTTACTTCATTAAATCCACTACGATCTTGTTCTCCATTGACTTCATATTCTACGGAGGTAGCAAAAACTACGGGAGATTTTATACCTTTTTCTCCAGCTAATTCTACAAGCTTTTCTTTATTTTTTGCTAACTCTTGAGGTTTGGTCAGATCCGCTTGTTGCAAGACAAATATAACCTTTTTGCGCCACTCACTATTTACATAATCTAATAGTTCCCAGGCACTGCGAGTATAGGGATTTTTAGCAAAGAAAACAAAGAAAATTAGATCGCTGTTGGGAATAAATTCCTTGGTAATTTCTTGATGATTTTCTACCACAGTGTTTGTCCCTGGGGTATCTACTACCGATAGAGTTTTTAAGATTTCATTAGGCAAACCAATCTTGCGGAGGTAGGGATTTATCGATTGCTCGAAAGCGGATTCACTATAAACAATTTGTTGAATAATATCCGTACAGGGATCGGCTGCAGTCTTACAAATATCTGCCTGCAATAAAGCATTTACAAAACTACTTTTACCCGCTTTTACTTCTCCTACTACTACAAACAAGAATGGCTCTTTAATATTTGCCCGTAAATTATGAATAGTTACTTGTAATTGCTGATTATTAATATTTATCGCAAAATCTTCCAATTGGCACAGCAAATTATCCAAATCCGACTGATACTGAACCAATTCTCCATCAACAATAAGACGATTCATAATATTTATGTTAGTTATTAGCTTTTAGCAAAAAAATATACTTTTCTGGACTCCGTAACTCTTAGATCTTAGTTTTAAAAGTAAAATTAGCTAAATGATAAGTGATAAATGTTAAATGATAAATGTTAAAGCAGTGCTGTGTGGTTATTATGGCATGGGTAATGCAGGAGATGAAGCATTACTAGTATCTCTATTACAAATGCTGCCCAAAACAGTCTTACCTATTGTGTTGTCGGGCAATCCTCAAGAGACCAAAAAGCAATACCGCGTAGCTAGTTGCGATCGCAAATCGACTTTTACTCTCCTCAATGCCCTCAACCAGTCGGATGTCTTTATTTGGGGTGGCGGTAGTTTGATGCAGGATGCGACCAGTATAGCAAGTCCCATCTACTATGCTGGTTTAATGGCTCTGGCACAACAGCGGGGCTTAAAAACCATCGCCTGGGCGCAGGGAATAGGACCTCTCAATAAGTCTTTGACTCGTTGGTTGACCAAACAGACTTTATTAGGTTGCGATGCCATCAGCGTTAGGGATACTGCATCCGCACAATTATTAGATTCGTGGCAAATTGAATCGGTAATTGCTCCCGATCCTGTTTGGGCATTGCAAAGTACCACACCGACTAAACTCGAACCAATAGATCGAGATTGTGTAGCGGTGGTTTTGCGATCGCATCCTTTGCTAACTAAAGCTCGTTTAAATACAATTGTCCTAGCCCTTCAAGACTTTCAAACTAAAACTCAAGCCCAAATCTTACTCATTCCTTTTCAACCCGATCGAGATACGGCGATCGCCAAAACCATAAAATCGCAACTAGATCGAGATAGCACCATAATCTCCCTTGACGATCCCCAGGAACTTAAAGGATTATTTAAACAGGTCAAAATGACTATCGGTATGCGCTTGCATAGTTTGATTATGGCAGCAGCAGAAGGCTCTAATTGTTTTGCCCTCAGCTACGATCCCAAGGTAACGCGATTGATGAACGAGACGAATATACCAGGTTACGAGCTAACCAATTTACCCACAGATGCGATCGAAATTAGCCAGACATGGCTCGAACAATACCAGCAGTCTCAATTAAGCACCGTACAAATTCAATCTTTAGTCGATCGCGCTCTAATTCATCAACAATTGCTAACCGAAATTTTACTCGATACTTAATTGGCAAGTCTTTAACTTGGCATTTTTATTAGTAGCGTATAAGCTGATAAAAACCAAATCTAAAGCCGACTATAAGATGAAAGTTCGATTTATATTTTATCTTTATAATGAAATACAAATAAATAGCGTCATAATAATTACCTAGATCTAGAAAATACACAATATTTAAGTGTAATTACCTAATTATTTAGCTAAATTATTGTCGAACTGTCCCGAACTACCGAATTACGAATAAATATGAGTGAAGCTAACAATAACTCCACCGCTTTTAGCTCTGAATCGAATAATGAATTTATTACCAATGACCTTCGACAACAGGACAATAGTTGCGAAGCAAAAACATCAAATTCATTAAATAGCAACCATACAGAGTCAAAGATGAATTGGCAAAAAGTTGCTCATAAACTGAGAGAATACAATCGTAAACTGCTAAAACAAGTATTTCGTCTCGAACAAGAGTTAGCAGAAGTAAATAATAAATTTGATAAATATACAGAAAAATCCCAAAATAGCGATTTGCTTGTAGTACAGCAAGAGTCAGAGCTACAAAACTATCAACAGCAAATAGCAGTCTTGACCCAACATCTAACCGCATCGCAAAAGGAAATAGAACAGAAAGAATCTACTATTGAAGAATTATCGCAACAATACGAACTATCTCAACAGGAAACTGCCAGATTGGAAAGAGACTGCACTTTATTACAAGAAAAATATAGCCAAAATAGCTACGATTTAACGATCAAAGAAAAAGAAAATAAAGAATTACAGGAAAAATTAAACAAACAAAAAAGATACACTTTACAATACCAAGCAGAATTAAAACGCGATTACCCTTCGCGTACGCTGAGTCCGAAGGACTTGCTTGGCAACCGCGATCGAGATAAACCAACTATCCCTCACAAAACCGCCTCCTCTAGAGAGCCAATAGCTAATACTGCTCGACAATACTCCACTGCTAGATCGATACAGCCCTGGTCAGAGCTTTGCGCGATGCGAGCTCGCCCAACTCCTCTGACTTCGTCAAATACAACTAATCTCCAGCCAAAAATTGCCCTTCCCAAAACAAAAGCCAGCGCGATCGATACCAAAAGAACTACAGCTAAAACTTCAGACACGGTAAAAACCGCAGCAGAAATTGCAACATGGTCTGCTTCTCAAGTCCAAAGCAAACGAAAAGCAACCGCCAATAACAATAACAAGTCAAAATCTACTAGTGGCAAACCTCAGTCCTTAGCTGCTGTAGATTTGCCTACCTTTCCTCGCCCCTTATAATTAATTAATAAAAAGCGATCGCACCACTGCCAAAGCTCGATCGCTCTAATAAATATATATCTTCGAGAAACTAATGTATTAAGTTATACTTAAATCCGCAGGTAAAATCAGATATGTTCGTTATTTGACCCCCTGGCAACACCGTAGCGGTTGCTTAAATTCAGATAAGTTATGCGAATTGAGCAGTTACAGGCTTTTATAGCGATTACAGAAACAGGTAATTTTGGGCAAGCAGCAAAAAAATGTAGGGTAACCCAGTCAACTATTAGTCGCCAAATTCAATCTTTGGAGCAAGACTTGGGTTTACCACTATTCCACCGTAGTACCCAAGCAAAGCTTACTCTCGGTGGCGAAAAACTTTTACCCCGCGCTCAAAGAATTTGTCAGGAGTGGCAAAGAGCGAGTAAAGAATGTGCAGAATTGATTGCTGGAAAACAGCCAGAACTTTGTATTGCAGCCATACATTCAGTGTGCGCTCATTACTTACCCCCAATTTTGCAACAATTTTGCTTAGATTATCCAGAAGTCCAGTTGAGAGTTACCGCCTTGGGTAGCGATCGCGCTTTAAAAGTATTGCGAGATGGTTTAATAGATGTGGCGATCGTTATGAACAATCGCTTTCTCACTGCTTCTGCAGAAATAGAGCTAGCAGTACTTTATGAAGAACAGGTCGATGTCTTAATGGCTGCCAATCATCCCCTGAGTAAGCTCAAACAAGTTCCTCCTCTAAAATTGATCGAATACCCTCAAATAGTATTTAAAGATGGCTATGGAATGCAAAGACTAGTACAGGACTGGTTTAGAAATCAAAATATCGAAATTAAAACCGCCATGGAATTAAATACTCTCGATGCCTTTCGAGGAGTAATTCGTCAAGGAGAAATGATTGCTCTTTTACCCCATAAAGCCCTAATCGACTCCCAAAACGATCCTACTTTAGCCATTCGTCCGATCGCTCAATCAGACTTACAGACAGATATTTCCGAACAAGAAGAATTAGAGAGCGTTTTGACTCGCCAAGTAGTTATGGTCACAACAAGCGATCGCCTGTTGATTCCTCCCATTGCTCACTTTTATAAGCTGGTTCAAAATTTAAGTAAATCAGAAAATCTTCAACCCGCACAATTGACAAATTAACTAAGAACTAATAACTAACAACCAATGAGCGACGAGTTTAGAGAGCTATTAAAAAGAGTCGGTAGTGGAACTCACACTAGCAAAAATCTGACCCGCGATGAAGCTGCAACTGCTACTAAAATGATGTTGCTGCAAGAAGCTACTCCCGCTCAAATTGGTGCTTTTACCATCGCTCATCGGATCAAGCGTCCTACTCCCGAAGAATTAGCAGGTATTCTCGATGTTTTTGAAAACTTAGGCGCAAAACTCGCCATTAATCCCAGCCATACTCATAAACCAGTAGTTTTGGGTAGCCCTTATGATGGACGCTCTCGTACTGTCCCCGTAACCGCGATCGTTGCCTTAATTTTAGCGAGTGCAGAGATACCGACAATTATGCACGGCGGTGACTGTATGCCTACAAAATATGGCATTCCCCTGATTGAAATATGGCAAGAGTTGGGGGTAGACTTTTCCAGATTTAATCTCGCTCAAACTCAAGCAATATACGATCGCAACTATTTAGGTTTTGTTTATCTGCGGAAACATTTTCCTTCCGCCCAGGATTTTGTAGCCTTCCGCGAACAAATTGGCAAACGTCCCCCTTTTGCTACTGCTGAGTTAGTCTGGTGTCCAGTGGCGGGAGATGTGAGTGTGGTTGCGGGGTTTGTGCATCCCCCTACAGAAGAGCGTTTTCGAGCCACCTTTGAAATTAGGGGTACAAAAGATTTTACTTTGGTCAAAGGTTTAGAAGGTAGTTGCGATCTCGCCTGCAGTCGGACGGGAATAATCGCCATTGCTAAATCTACAACCGGTTTTGAACGTTTGTTGCTCGACCCCGCTGAATATAATTTAAATGGCTCGGATATAGCTTTAGAATCAAAATCTCAGCTAATTTCTTTGACCCAGGAAGTAATCGAAGGTGGCAACAGCAAACTCTTCCCTGCTGCCATTCTCAATGGCGGGTTTTATCTCTGGCGTTTTGGCAAAGCAGAAACTTTATCTGCAGGTTTTGAACTAGCAGAGTCCATGCTAACTACGGGCAACGTAAACAATAAGTTGAGTCAATTGCAAGCCTCGTGCAACGAACAATTATTAACAGTTAGCAGCTAGAAGTGAACGACCGACAATTAATAATTAACAACGGGCAAGTTGAAGTTTATCTTGCTTCTCCACATCAATTTTTTAAAAAGCATCAAGCAGAGTTTTTACCAGACTGGGATGTGGCAGTAGTTTCAATCATTTTATTATTGCAGCGATCGCCAATTACTTTAAAAGAATTTACCGCCGAAGTGGCGATCGCTAAAGATCGCCTCCGAGCTAATTTTATTCGTTTTGGCTGCGAACTAATTTTCATCCTGCAAGATCGAGGCTACAGAAGCGATCTCTTCGATCCTCGCCATGGCTATCCACTCCTATCGCGTCAGGGTAACCTGACTTTTGATGATAATGCAGCGGTTGGGGCATTGTTACATTATCCCATCTCGAATTACAAAAACTGCTCTTTAATCGAGCATCCAAGTTGGGGAAATAACATCTATCCTGGAACGATCGTTACCCAAGCAAATTACCAGATTGTCCAATCTATAGTTTGCCAAACGCAACTATTAAGTTGATAAATAGAAAAATATTTAATAACTTTTAGATATATAAATTATTGTTGCAGAGAATAATATAGTCCTTTTCATAGCATAAAGTGTTAGGATTCATATTGAGATAAAGATCGGCAATCCAGTT
>CAYXWE010000079.1:0-9684 GCA_964468145.1 uncultured Pleurocapsa sp. | reverse complement strand
AATGAGATTGGGGTCATCATCAATGAGTAGTAAATTCTTACTATCTTTAAGGGCGGTATCTTTCATAGGTATTAATTTTAACCTTCAGAGCAAGTGATAATTTAGTTTTAGTTAGGTGTCCCTATTTATAATTAAATCTAAGAGGGATCGCTTGATTGATAATTTTAAGAATATGTTAATTCTACTTTTTATATTAGTAACTTATTGCTTGCCAACATAACTGTAGAATTACACAATATATAATTTAACCTTTATCTTATTTTTCGACACCCTTTTCTTCTGTACCCTTATTCGGATTAATTTGATTCTGATAATATATGTTGCGACGCTATAAAATTGTTTTGGTGCGATCGATAAATTAAAATTTAGTTGATATTTCAGTAATAACCACGATGACTTTTAAACTACCGAATAGATTTTAAATTATTTTTAGTAACTATCGTTTTTATTTCGATGAATTATATATACAAACAATGATAGATTTTGTAGACCAACTCAATGAATCGATTCGTAGTCGCCGTTCTACTAAACCGCGACTATTCAACGGTAAAAAGATTGACGATAAAATAGTTTGGCAGATATTAGAAAATGCTAACTGGGCTCCCAATCATGGCTTAACTCAGCCTTGGAGATACAAAGTTTTTACCGATGCTGGATTAAACAAATTAGCTGAATTCCAGGCAAATTTATACCAAAAAATTACTCCTCAGCCAAAGTTTAAACCAAAAAAATACGAGCGAATGAAGTCAAATATACTTAAGTCTTCTCACGTAATTGTTATTTGTATGGAACGACAAAAGACCGAAAAAATACTGGAAATAGAAGAGATAGAAGCAGTCGCCTGTAGCGTACAAAACATGGCATTAACAGCAGCAGCTTATGATATTTGTAGCTTTTGGGGGTCGGGAGGAGTAACCTATACTGATGAGTTGAAAGAGTTTCTAAATTTATCAGAAAAAGACAAATGTCTTGGGTATTTATACTTAGGATATAGCGATAATCCTACTACAAAAAGTCGTCGCGATCCGATCGCCGAAAAAGTAGAATGGATTGCATAATAACCCCGAATTAATAGCCGATCAAAGCCAATTACCTACCAAAACGTAAGGAGCCCAAGAATAAGGATGGGGTGGCAGATCCTTTAGATCGGAGTTTGGAGGGTTGGCGCGCAAAGAATCAATCGAAGATAGTTGAGCTTGCCGTAAAGCGGATACTTTAGAAATACGAGGATCTTGAAACTTTTGATAAAACTGGTTCATTAATTTGGTGGTAGAGTCGTCGCCTACCGACCAAAGAGATGCGATTGTACTGCTAGTTTGAGATCTGACTGCCATTCCTGCCAGCCCCAAAATCGCTCTTTCATCTCCAGTAGCAGTATCGCAAGCACTGAGAACAATTAATTCTGGTCGAGTCTGACTAGATCTGAGTATAGAGCCGAAAGTATTAATATCGATTATTTGACCATCGCCCGTAATAATAAATGTACGATTGGGATCGGAGCTAAAAAGACCATGAGTTGCCAAATGAATTACAGAAAAGTCTGACTGTAGTTGTTCTTCTAAGTTAGCTTGGGTAAATTCTTGATTCAGGAGTTGCTGAGACTGGGGAAAAATCGCTTTAATTTGATTCAATTCTTGGGGAACATTATTCAAGGCAGGAAATATGTCTCCTGCTACTTCTACTTGCTGGCTCAATCCTGCAGTTAGTATTTTGATTTTATCTCTAGAAGTTGTTTGGGGAGCTAACAACTGCAAACTGGGAGCTAAGGCTATTTGGTACTTTTCTAATAGATACTGTTTGCCATCATAAAGAGCAGAAAGCGGTACATTCTGTAGCCTCCCATTAAGAACAAATACTAGGGTTTTAACATTATTAGCGGTCAATTCGGGAGTCAAGGGTTCGATCAACCAGCTATATATCTGTTGCAGAGTAGGTAAAAGAGTCTGCATATTTGCTTTTACCTCTGTCGGTTCGATCGGTGTAGTGCTAAAGATATTGACCGCAGAATTATCGACACTAGGATTGTACAGACTGTCATAAAGTAAATCGATTGTCTGGTTTACTTTAGTTTGGTTAATAGCAGTAGAAAACTTTTGTAACGGTCGATTGGGAAGAGACAGAATTACCTCTAGGCGATCGCGCAAGACGATGGGATAAATAACTGCTGCCTCTGGGTCGATCTGCTCGATCGTTACTGTAGTATCCGCAGTTTGCACGCAGGGATCTTGGAAGAAATTATCTAATTCTGCCAGTTGCAGAGATTCAATTATTTGGCGAGCTAATTCTAAATTAGAATTATTGGGGTTGGTTTTGGCCTTAGTGGCAAGATTGAGAGACTTGGAGGCTTGGGGGTCATTTGACTGTAAAAGTAAATTAGCCAAACGAAGATATACGGGCTTAACTCGATCGCGAAAATCGAATTGAACTATCTGGTTATTGGCGTTGAGATCGGTGCGCAAAGATTGAAGAGTATTGAAGGCAGAGGTGTAAGCAGAAATTGCTGCGGTAGTTTTACCTTGCTGTTCGAGAAATTGACCCAATTGAGATTGCCAAAGATAAGTTACTTCCCTGGCATCATTAGTAATATTTTGTGCTTGAGCCAAAGCTAGACCCTGCTCGGTTAGAGCGATCGCCCGTTTTAGCTCCCCCTGTTGACCGTAATATTGCCCCAAATAACCCAAAGCATAACTTTCTCCTAAAGGATCGGCGATCGCCCTCGATTCTGCTAAGGCTGCATCCAAAATTGTTTGAACTTTCTCAGTTTGTCCTAATTTATCTAAACTGCGACTGTAGTTAATTCGGGCGTAGATACTACTATGGCTGGGCGGTATTCGATCCCAATGACGATCTATTGCGGAAATTAAGCTTTGGGAAGTATTGTCTAATTTAAATTCCAGGGATGCCAAAAAATTATTGCCTGCCTCCACCAAGCTAGTCTGCTGCTGTTGTTGCCATGTTTTTGTGCGTCTTGCTGTTTGGCTTTGCCACCAGTCTTTAATATCTATCAGTAAATTTAGATAATTAAGCTGTGCTTGAATTTTAGTCAAAGGATCGACCTTTCGATCGAAGGTAACTTGTTTGTAAGTGGCAAAAGCCTTTGCATAAGGTTCAAGAGCCAAATTAGGGTCTTGACGGTCGATGACTTCGGTAATTTTGTCATAGCTGGCGCGATCGCGCGCTCGATCTCCGAGGGTTCTTTCAATATTGCCCAACACTAGTAAAGTTTTTGCCAATTCTGGGGTATCGGTGGTGGCAAGCTCGCTCAATTTTAATAACTTGCCAGCGGGTATTAATACACCCCTGTGGTGCAGTACCGAACCCAAACTACGCAAACCAATACCTTCTACTATAGAGATCTTGTTTTTGCTTTCCCAGCGAGCAATTAATTGGTTTATTGATTCGCGATCGCAGCTGGAATTTTCCGCCTCCAAAGCACTCAATAAAACTTTACAGGCTTTGGGATACAATCCCAGGTCTTGTAATACTTGAGCTTGAACGATCGCGCTTTTGGTCATTCCCTGCCGATCGCCTCGGTCTTGATAAGCGGATACTGCTCGTTGCCACATAGTTGCAGAGGGAACTAATTTTCCCGCACGATAAAGCTCCTGAGCCTGTAAAGCCAATCCTAAGGGACTAGTTTCTTGAGATTGGACGGGTAAATGTAAAGCAATAGCGAAACAGGCAGAAATCAGAAAAACTAGAAATTTGGACATTTTATATGTTCAATGTTTAATGTTTGGTCATTTAATTATCAAAACAATTCATATTGCAACTGCAAATAAACTCCATCTTCTTGTAAAGAGCGATCGCCAGAACTGCTATTAATCAAAGGAATCCCCCAATCTAGTCGTGCCGAAAATCGAGTTTCCGATTGTAAACTCAAACCTACGCCAGTCCCCAATAGAGTACTAAACTCAGTATCTTCATTGTCGCTATTCCAACCCGTCCCAAAATCAACAAAAGGAATAACTTGAAGACTAGTATTAAGTTTTTTCGTACGAGCAATGGGAAAACGAAGTTCTGCACTAGCAGAAAAACCATTATCGGTAAGTAAAGCATCTTGACGATAACCCCGCACGGTTTGTACTCCGCCCAAGCTGAATTGTTCTGTGGGGATTAAAGGATCGGCAGCCAACTGTAGTTCCGAACGTAGTAACAGCGTCGAGCCAATAGCAGGAGTTCCTTTGGGATTGCTCAACAGTCTGAGATAAGAAACCTGTCCGCGCCAGTTAAAAAACTGACTGTCTGGTTCTTCTGTATCGACTGTGGCATCAAAAGCATCAATCCCAAGATTGAATTGAGAGCGAGCAAAAACAACCTCTTGGCGATTGCGCTGCAACCATTCTTGCCCCAAACTGATTACAGAAGTCCGAGTTTCTCCTAAATCATTCGCCCCAGGGGAAATTCCTTGAGGAATATCGAGAATAGAAGTTTCGCTTGCTCTTTTAGATGCACCGACGCTTAAGCTTAATTCCTGGCTAACTTCGGGCTTGGCTCTTTGAATGATGGGCTGTCGCCAGGTTAAATTGTAATTACGAGATTGAATATCAATATCAGCTTCTTGGAGATCGGATTCAACAATTTCATTATTTGCCGAGCGAAAGTCAAAACTAAGAGAACCATTGCTAGCATTGAGAGGTAAGCTATAACCCCCCTCAAACTGATTGCTTCCATTGGTGTTGGCGTAGGCAAAGAAAATGTTATCGCCAATTCCCAACAAATTAGCTTCTTCTAGCTTGACGCTGCGTTCAAAAGTACCAATACTGGGATTTCGATTGTTGTTTAGTTTGGTTTGTACGCTGAAAGTATCTGCTCCCATAACGGATACTGCCAAAGAGTTCGTTCCTGGTTTGACCCCCGCAGATAATTCTGCATCTATACTATCGATTAGAGGATCGAGCTGAAGTAACTGTAATGATTCTTGGAGTCGATCGATATTAAGAGGAGTAGAGAGCTTGCTAGTAAGGCGATTGCGAATGTAGTTTGGTTTCAGTCTGCCTTGATCGATTTCAATTTTAATCTCTGACAAACTCCCTTCTACTATCTGAATTTTTACCACTCCAGAACTGAGATTTTGAATTGGGACATAAGCCCCAGTCGTAATGTACCCGCGATTGACATAAAACTCAGTAATAGTATCGGCTGCTTGTATTAATTGAGCAAAAGAAATTGGTTTGCCCGTAAAAGATGCGATTGCCAGATTTAATTCTGCCTGACTGTATACAGTATTCCCTGCAAATTGAAACTGCTCGACTGTAATTGCGCCTGGAATATCTAAAACTGATTCTGGTACGGGTGGAGTATCCAGCTCATTTAAAGGGCTTTCTCCTGGAATAAGTGGTTGAGTTTGAGGTGGTGTCGAACGTTCGGGGGTAAGGGGTTGAATCGACTGGGCGCAGCCCGAATGCGGACGCAATATCATTGAGATGAACAGCAATAAAGGGAAGCAAAAACGAAAATAACTAATTATGTTTGAATTAAAATATTTTTTGCTGCTGGATGATTTTGGGCTACCAAGCAAGAACTTGTAACAGCAAAGTTCCCACAACGGCATTTTTGCTTGAGGATGGGAATCCTGACAGAGGCGATCGCTGCCTCTGAGCCAAGATCGATCTTTTTGAAGAGGAGCATCCCAGTTTATTTTGGTTCTAGCAGAGCGTGATTGGATAAACATAAGCACCAGCAAACCATGAATTTCGCTGTGGAACAGGAGAATAAAATTTTAGATGTGGGTATAGATACTAACCCTAGTTATTTAATTGTTTGTTTCTATCTAAAATTTGCTAGTAATAATTTAAAAATTTTAAAAGCAAGAATCATGGTGAAATTGAAAATATTCGAGGGATATTTAGTGAATTGAACTAAAGATGAATTTCAATCTGCTTTTGAAAATTAGGTATTTTAGTTCCTAAAAACAACCGTTATGGGCTGTATATTCAATGGCTAATAATATTAATTACCACTTTAAATTACTTTTTGAACAATATTTTTGTTAATATTACATCCTTAGGATCGAGTTTAACCATACTATTGGATCGAGATCTAAAACATAAAAAGTATACGATTCATTACACAAAATAGAGAATATGAACAAGTTAAATTGTTTAGCAACCGCATTAACTATACCAGCTTTGGCGGTGGGAACTGCGATGATAGATGGCGATCGCGCCTTAGCAGCCAATTCCGTCAAGGTTAGTTGCGATATAAGTGCTTCTGTTCCTACAGTAGTCGCCACTTTGTCAAGCCAAAGTCAGTATGATGCGCAGACAGTTAGACGTTCTCAAACCAGTTCAATTTTGTCTTTTTTGCCCAAGTATTTTGACTCAGAATCGGCAAGAACCCACTGCCAAAAAGCTGCTAAGTCCTTAGATAGCTACTACAGCCAGGGTAAAATGAACTATCTAGCTAGCGATACTATTAACGGTAAGCCAGTAGTATGCGCCGTACAGCGCAGGGGAGTTAGATGCGATAGTTATGGCAGCGATATTCTATTTTCTCTAGAAAAAACTGTCAATCCTGTCGAACTTCTATACAATATGCTGGGAGAGAATTTTAAAGGTTCTCAGCCACCATCTTCAAGAACAGTTAGTCGCATTTATACCGATCTTCAACCTAATTGGTGGCCTTTTTAAACAAAGCAATCTAAAGTAAATCTGGTATTTTTGTCGATTGCCGAGCAATTTGCTCGAACAATCGACTGTATTGCCTCAATCTGTTTTAACTATATTTTTTAACTACACTGTTGTTTTGCCTGTCGCGCTGCTTGATAATTTGGTTGCAGTTCGATCGCCCGCTCGAAAGCAGCAACGCTATCGGAGTTTTGTTGAGAATTACACATAGTTTTACCGATATAAAACCAAGTTTGAGCTTTTTTGGCATCGGGAAGCTGTTCGTTACTTAAAATTTTCTTCAATTCTTTTTGAGCTTCTTGGTATCGTTTGAGGCGATTTAGAACAATACCCTTTCCAATTTGAGCGGGAAAATACTGGGAAGAATATTCCAAAGCGCGATTGTAGTTCGAGATTGCAGATTCGTATTGTCCTCTACGACGATAACCATTGCCCAAAAATGTCAAAGCCACGGCAAATTCTCCACCAACTAACGCTTTACCCTTAATTACTTCTATTTGTTCTAAGACTTGAATTGCTTTTTCGATGGTCACTAAAGACTCTTCATGTTTGCCTATTGCTTTGAGGGATTGACTTTTATTAATCAGGAAAATCGGATCGCTTCGATCCAGAGCGATCGCCTTATCAAAAGCAGCGATCGCTTCAGAGGAACGCTTCAAATTATGCAATGCCTCTCCCTGACAATTCCAGGCATATATTGCGCTAGGATCGATAATAGTGGCGGTAGAACAAGATTCTCGCATTTCATCGTAACGTTCTAAGCCAGCTAGAGCATATCCGCGATTTGTCCAAGCCTGAAAATAATTACTATCTATATTGAGTAAAGTATTGTATTGTAGGATCGCTTTTTCAAAGGACTCTTCTTTTAAATATTCGTTGCCTTTATTAAAAGCCGTTTTTACCTTGATTCTTCGAGATATATTATTCAAAAACACTAACAACAGACCAATTAGAGCTAACAGCAGTAAGAGATTCCTATATCTAAAAAATCTGTACGACTCAGTTTTATTCGGGTTGGGCGTTGATGCGATCGCTTTGGCATTTTCGGTTTGAGAAATGGTCGCTATTGAAGAAGCCGAGCGATCGATTAGATTGTTTAGCTCTTTTTTAATCCAACTTTGATTGAAAATGAATTTATAGACATGATTAGCTACTGTTAATTGTTCTCGCTGTTTGACAACTAAACCTATTTTGATTAGTTCCTGCTGTTCTCGGCTATTGTCAACCAATACGCCATTGGACAATACTTTTTGATACAGTCTGAGTAGTTTTTCGGGTTCGATCTGTTGGTTATGTAGCAGGCGATTTGCGATTTGCTGAAAATGTTTGCCGATTTCTCCGTCTCGCCCGTTTATAAGGAGCTTTTGCCGTACCAAATAATCAATTTGCTCCGATTCTTTGCCTGAAATAAGGCTATCGCCATACTTTCCTACTAGCTCGACCAGCTTTCGAGTCAAGAAAGATTGTCCTCCCGTCCAAAAGATAACTCTTTGAACAACTGCTTCGGAACAGGCTTCTCGATCTTCAAGATTGAGCAATTTTAATTTTATTTTATAAAATTCTTCGCGTATTTGTCGATCGGACTCCGTTGTGCTGGGTCTAGCCAGGGTTGGAGTCGTCAGATATCTGAGGAAAAAGTCGAGGGTACTTTGTTTTAGCCAGCCCTTGGCGATCGCCAATTCTCCAAATTTGAGCTTGCTTTGTTTTTGCTCTTCAAGAATTGTTTGTATCTGCTGTTCGTTCAGTAATGCAGCCTGCTTTAAGTACTGGCCGATAGGTTGTTTTGATTTTGCTCTAACTATTCCCAACCAATCTTCAACAAAAAAATCGGCAGTCTTTCGATCTATGTAGCCTTTGGCAGCCAAAATTTCGCCAATGCGTAAGTTTTTATGGCTTTTTCTTTGTTCTTGGAGAGCTTGTTGCAGGCGAGCGCTAGATATAAGACCCGCTTGCTGCAAAACTGCACCTAGAGGTACTTTACTTGGAGGTAGAGACACTGTGAATAAATCTATTAATTAATTTTTAAATATATACCTATATATTTTGGTCAATGTTGCTCGCCAGCAATTAGACGATATTAAATATGCTATTGCGATTGAGGGGCAAACCAAAGTCAGTACATTGAAGTAGAAGTAATTTAATAATATTGCGTTTTAAATCAAGAAAAAATTATTTTACCAATTATTTTTGATTTGCAGTCGCACCCGCATTGACTCAGGTGTTCGATTGGCAATCGGATTTAGGTTGCACGATTTTGACCCACTCCCTGGCGGATTGATTCTTTTTGGAAAAGCGATCGCACTACGGCGTTATTTTCCTCTCCATAGCGTAGATTACATTTTAATTGAAGGTACAGACTGGATTACAGACGATAAAGATAGATATCAAACTATTGAAATCCGCGAACCATTATTGCTAGCAATACCCAGATTAGTAATTAATGCGCGAGGCTTTGATCGAACTAAAGATAAACCGAAAGAGCAAGCTGCATCTGCTTCTTTGTATTTTAAAGAGCTTTTATATCAAAAAGTTCGCCAGTTTAATCCTAATTATGGTGAATCTCAGGAGGTGTTATTAAAGCAGTTAGATAATCTCTCGGCTGATATCTACGGTAATAGAGATTTTCTAACTTATCTGCACAATCAAGGTAAATATTTCTATGCTGCGGAAAATAGGGAACTAGATTTAAAACTAATTGATTACGATAATCTCAGTAACAACGAGTATCACGTTACGGAAGAATACTATATCAATAACAGCAAATACAGAAATAGGGAAGATATAGTATTCCTAATTAACAGTATTCCCATTCTGGTTATTGAATGTAAGAATGCTAACAAAGACGAAGCACTGCAAAAGTTTATTCTCCGCCAGCATCAATCTACCGCAGTTGAAAAAGTCATCGATCGCTGCCACGATCCCAAACGCAAGCGGGGGTTAGTTTGGCACACCCAAGGAAGCGGTAAAACTTTCACCACGATCAAAACAGCAGAAATGTTGTTTAACCTTTTAGCCAGGGAAGTCCCGCGTCTGTAATTATTTGCGTAGAGATAAC
>CAYXWE010000078.1:1245-9712 GCA_964468145.1 uncultured Pleurocapsa sp. | reverse complement strand
AAAGACTCAAGCATCCGACAATTCTCTGTACCATTATCAGCCGAAAATTCCTTTCTTGCGATCGCTCCATGCAACAACAAATTACTCATCGCCACAGCCACTTCCTCCGAGTATCGACTACATCAATTATCCTTACCAACAACCAATGACCAACAACCAATGACCAATAACCAACAACCAATAACCAACAACCAACAACCAACAACCAATAACCAATAACCAACAACCAATGACCAACAACCAATGACCAATAACCAACAACCAATAACTAATATCAAGAATGGGCGGGATTGGAATAAGACTGATTATTTTTCTGATTGCCTAGAGGTAGAAAGATGGTTAACTCTTTACCTTGTTCCTGTCGCTGTCTGACAGTGAGTTTTCCACCAAGAGCCTGAAAAATATTTTTAGTCACGTCTAAATTGAGACTGAGACATCCTGTTGCTGGCTGAAAACTCAGCAATTGTCCTAAAGATTTAAAGGGATTATCAAAATTACTTGCTTGAGAAAGTACCTGCAGTTTTAACTGATTTCCTGCGGTAGAGACTCTTACGTCTATATTTCCTCCAGTGGGCAAACTACGAGTGCAGCTTTCAATCAATCCCGTCAATACCCGATCTAACATTGCAGGATCGCTGACTATTTTGGGTAGTGTGGGAGGAAGAATAAACTTCAAGTCTACATTGCGCCGTTGTGCTTTTTCTTGCCAACGAGGAATACTTTGCTTAAATACCTGTTCCAAAGAAAAAGGTACGAGTTTGACTGATTTTGTTTTGGAGGTAGATTCCAATTCCGCAGCACGGAAAATCAATTCCATACGCTCTATTTGTTCCGTACATTCGCGGTCTATAGTTTGCAAACGTTTAACTACATTGGGCTTGAAATCCTGCTGGCGTTTGAGCAGTAGTTTGGTGAGGGTACGAATGGTAGTCAAGGGAGTGCGTACCTCATGGGTAAGAGCCTGCAACAATTCCATTTCTACTTTGCTAGTAGCTTCTTGGGCAGCAAAGGCGGTAGGAATTGGTTGTGATTCTGGGGAGGGAATAGTTTCCCTTTGACGATTGTTAGAAGTTGCTAGGGTATCGATGTCGGGAAGATGTTGAATCAGATGACGGGTAAAGCTAGTAACCAGACGGTAGCTAGGTTCGGATGGTGCAAACTGCTCTACCAAGCTATCTAATTGTTCCAAATAACTATAATTAGTAATTACTAAACGCGATCGCAAAGTTGCCCAAGCTTCGCCGATAGTTAGGGGATCGAAAGAAAAATGAAACTTGGCTGCTCCCCGATCGTCTTGCCCCAAAACCATTACTAAGCCGAAATTAGCCGTCAAAACCAAACAGAACTGTTCTTGGGTAATAGGATCTTGAGGAATTAAAGGCAGCCTAATAACTGGTGCTGTAGCCGAAGCGGTCGATCTATCTTCGGCGAGGGACTGACGACAGGGCATCAACATATTAGCATTGAAGGCATCCCGACTAAATATTGCGGATTGAAAACTAGAGATTATTTTCGCATCGCTGAGTAAGGGAACGGGGGCAGAAAAGATCAGCCCTTGCTTGGCTATAGGGCTAGTTTGGGGGCTAATTTCAGATAAGAGTAGTTTTTCTACTGTTGCGATCGCGCTACTCCATTCGGCCCGTGCCTTCAGCTGTGCCAAACGATTTTTTTCACTATGATATCTCGGAGACGCTTTGGTACTGCTTGTCTCGATAACATCAATGTTAGTTTCTATTCCACTAGCGTTGAATTCTATCTGCGTTTCTCGATTGAGTACGTCACTTAAGCTTTGCAGTAACCAGTTTTGCACTTTGGACTCGACCTCCCCTTGCTTCTTATCTCTTTAGTAATACCCATACAAAAAAATAAAAGGTAATACTTATCAGTTTGTATTGATAGTAGCTGCTTTGTGTCTCTACTTCCAAGAAGTAAAACCGAACTGAGGAAGTGGCGATCTCCGATGGGATGAAATTCTAAAATATGTCGATCTCGACTCTAATATATAGCTGTTGCGAGCTAATGTTAGGACATTAAGAAGTTCCAGGAAAATCTTTGATTTCTGCATCTGCTTCGATAGTCAATCTGCCAAGTTTCACATCTAGTTTTCTCGCTTGCAGAGACATCGTATCTAATTCAAAATTACGTAAATCCAATATTCCTTCAGCACTATCAATAATCGCTTCGGCAACTTCCAGGTTAGAGTCTGCCCTCTCTAAATACTCAATCGAAGTAAGATTAATACAATTGCCCCCATTATCAATCTTGGGAATGGCAGTCAGGCTAATTCGCTCGTGAGTATCTCGATCTACCAAATGAATGTTTGCCTTTAAACCGATCTTTCCTTCATCGAGTAAAGTAAATGCGACTCGATCGATCTCGACATTAACTTTGCGCCCTTGATAATCAATTTTTATATTTTGCAGTTTTTCTTTAATGTAATCTGAGTTTAAAGCGTTTTGCAGATCTTCTTCTTTCAATACCACGAGCATTCTGGTATCTGTAGGCTGGGTAAGTTCGATATTACCCATTGCAGCTTTAATAGAGTCGATGGATATACTACTGGTTTCTATTCTCAGTTTTTCAGCTCTTAATTCCTTTTTCATGACCAAACCTTCGCCCTTGATGCTTACAGAATCTATTTCCCCCTGCATCAAATCCAAAGGATTAGTACGAACATTTACATCCAAATTTTCTACTTCATCTAGTTGGCTGGCAATTCCTAATTCTGCTGCTTTACTGATTGCTTGTTCTCCTAAATCGGATGAAACCATAATGTTTAATTAAGAAAAAATATGAAATCAATTTCATTAAACTCGATAATTTGTAGCAAGCAGTATTCCCAAAGTTAGAAAGATTTTATTAACCAAAGGTATAGGCAATTATGCTTTTTTTAGCTATCTTGTGCTATTTTTTTTGGCTTAATCGAGAAGTATTGTACTGGGATGGCAAAGAACAGTCGCCCGTTAGCAACTGTTCTTTGCAGATCGTTAGTGCTGCTGACGAGAAATTTTCTTTTCCTCTCTAAGAGTGCCGTCAGCTTTGGTAGGATTGCAGATATATCCGCCTATACCCACGACAAAATCGTCAAAATCGGCATCTTGGTTACTAGTTTTGACCAGGGTAGAACCAGTATCATCTAGGTTGACTAACAAACCGCCACTAGTTAGAGCATCAAATTGATTGACATCAAAAGCAGTAGTATTGCGTCGCTGGGCAACGGTTTGAGTGGTTAAATTTTCTCCATGAAACAAGGCCTGCTTGTTACCGCCAGAATTGATTAAATCTGTACTATAAACTACCCCCGCAGGTTTATTGTCGAACTGAGATTCCAGATAAAAAACATATATCTTATCTGCTTTAAACAGATACTCAGACAGATGATTGGGAACAGTATTGCCAGGAGTTCCCAAAAAATCATTGTTTCTACCTGCTTGTAAATCAGTTTCGTAACTAGACTGGCGATAGACATCATTAAAGTCGAAGCTATCAGAAGCTTTTACCTCCGATAACAAGGGCGTTTTATTACAAGATTCAAAAATAATTTCTCCCGTGCCTTTGGCTTGACAAGAATCGAGGTCGATTACGCCAAAGGTTGATTGATATGCGCCGTGGGATTCGATAAATTCAAATTCAACCACGGTATCTTCATTAAATTGGATACCTTTGTTGCCCACAATATCTTCGGCAACAGCGGACAAACTCATAGTATTGAGCAATCCTAAGATACTAAAGACACCAACAGAGATACTAAAATTAGTTAGCTTGGGCAAGTAGTTTTTCAAGTTTTTAGAGGGCGATAGTTTCATTTATATTTCTCCTAATTACCAGACATTTTGTTCGGGATCGATTGAATTGACATATTCAATAAATTTTTGCGATTCTTCTACTCCCTCGTTAACGATTTTGCGAGCTTCAGCAACTTTGCGCTGTTCAATTTGACGAGCCTCTACAGTAGGGCGTTGAGGATTAGCACAGCCACTGGCACATCTGCTGCCGTTTCTCACGATGCGTCGCGCATCAGTATCTCTTCTGACGTTTCTAGAAATACGTCGCGGTTCTTGTTCTTGGGAATCTCTGATAATTGTGTCTGCTAATGAAGCTCCTTCTTGCGCTGCAACCAATTCTTCCTGGAAATTCTCCAGAGCAGCTTCTAATATTTTTGCCATATCTTCAATAGGAATGTCTTGGGGATCGAATTCTGCTTTGAGACAAGGATCGTTTGTACATCTAATACCGGCTAATGGCGTATCAGAGCCAGAATCAGATTCCGCACCAGCACCCGCTCCCGCACCCGCTCCCGCACCCGAACCCGAACCCGAACCCGCACCCGAACCAGAGCCAGAGCCAGAACCGAAAATCGAAAGAAAATCTTGAAAAACAGTAAAATCAATTATCTCGACACCACTATTACCCACAACCTGTCCCACTCTCAGGTTTACTTTAACCGTGCTACCGTCGCCATAAATGACATTTACAATTGATGAGTTCTGTGGATCTATACCAGTTATATCGGAGCAGTTGGTAAGACCGCAAGTTGATTGCGCCATTGCCGATGTGCTGGTAGCCATCATTCCCAGAGTAGCTAGAAAACCCAGCCATAATATTTGCCTTTTTTGCATGATTAATTATTTCAATGATATAGATTTACCTAAAATCCCGTACCGATGCCAAAAACCAAACGGGGTTCGTCTCCAGCACCCGCAATATCTCTGACAGCAAAGTTGATAGTGACGGGTAAGGTACGGATGGGAGATGCAGATATACCCATGGCTAAATCTTGTCCCGTCCACTCCGCAATTACACTAACTGGACGAACGACTCGAAAAGCCATACTGCCAAAAACATTAACGGTGCTATTATCGTTATCTATATCCTCTTCGGTGCGAAACTGTCCGTTACCTACCCCAACAGTCACGCCAACTCGACTAAATGCAGAAGACACTTTTTCTCTGAGTTTGAAGATCTTGGTAGTAGCAAGATACAAAGAATCTTCGAGATCGTTGGCATCGCCAATAGAGAGAAAACTATTCCAACCAGCAGAAACCCCCCAGCCTTGAGCAATTCTGCGGTGTAGCTTGAGATTAAAACCACCAGAACCGAAATCGCGACCGTTCTGTCCGAAACTGGCTATGGTGTAGCTGATTTCTCCTCCGACTAATCTTTGAGCGTTGCCAAAGCCCATGCCAAAGCCCATAGTGGCATCAGGATCGTTGGTATCTTCTGCCCCGCCACGAGTATCGGTTTGAAAGCTCAAACCAGTGTAGAAGCCTCGATCTGCCCCAAAACCATAGGGGTTGGCAATGGTAATTCCTGGCGTACCGCGACTGGGAGAGAAGTTACGCTGACTAATATTCTGCAACTGCAGCTTAATATTTTCTAGTTCATTTTGATTAGAATCATCCCACCCACTATTATCGGCGGTGACTCGATCTTTTTGGGCAGTTTGGTGCTTGATTTCTACTTCAGAAATGTCTGATGTTGGAGATTGAGATTGAGCAACTGGATCTGCTAGAGCATCTAAGGTTAATAAGGGCAGCAATGCAATAGTTAAACCAGTAAGTTTTAATATATCCATAAATTTATAGACACGAACATAATTTTTTTCGATTTAAAACAGAGCAGAAATATACATAAATATAATGGAGATATCTGAGACAAACTTCCGTATTTTTGCTATTTTTTTGCTACTTTTTTATATTCATCTAGGCAATCTTATGGATAAGATATTTTAGGTAAATCGCTAAATTGTAAAATAGTTATCGTTAGATTTACATAGATTGCAAACATAAAATTGAATTAGTCCATTGTTTTTCGATATTTATACACAGGACAAAGATCGTAACTATAGTTATATTTGATTAGGCTAGAAGTGTTGCTTTGGTAAATATCCCGAAAGTTCCAGTCTTTATATCGAGTCGAGAAGTATTTGGCTTGACCTTTCATTGAACATTGAACATTGAACATTGAACATTTTGGTTAAGAGCGGATCTATTTATGGAGAAAAAGGGTTTGGAAGAGGATTCAAGCCCCCGAACAAACCAATGATAAATGATAAATGATAAATGAAGTGACTAGACTGCATACTTTATATATTGACAATTGGCAATTACCAGAAAACTTTTATATGTACAGTAAAATCACCGAGTTCATCTCATGACTTTTGATATTCAGTTTGATTATCGTTTCGATAGCAATGATTTTTTTACAGACGAAAGAAGAGCAATCTTAGAACAGGCTGGAGATATTTGGAGTGCCTATATTCAAGATGAATTTGAAGATATTCCTGCAGGAGAAACACTAAGATTTGATATTGATGACGAGCCACAAGAAGTAACTTTAGACGAACCAATTGACGATGTAATTATCTTTGTTTCTTCTGTAGACTTGGATTCTAATGCCTTAACTTTGGGCGAGGGAGGCTTTTTTGCCAGAGAAGTTGCTGCAGAAAGGGTAGAAGAAAGAATTCTAGGAGATGATTTTGAACCCTGGTTGGGGACAATTGAGTTTAATTCTAATGCAGCGGATAGCTTTTATTTTGATAGCACTCCTGAAACGGATGAGGATATTCCTGCAGATCGGCAAGATTTTCTCAGTTTAAGTCTTCACGAAATCGGTCATATTCTAGGTATTGGAATTTCTCCTGCTTTTAACTCTCAAATCGACGATGATGGGGCGTTCATCGGGCCAAACAGCCTTGCTTTGAACGACGGACAACCCATACCTATAAATGAGGATGGAGATCATATCGAAGAAGGCTTTAGTTTAGATCCAGATGCAGATGCTTTATTAGATCTGAGTTTTACCTTTGGCGAACGAAATCTACCAACAGATCTGGATCTGGCAATATTAGCCGATATTGGATACGAGATCGTCGCCTATGATGATGAACCCGTATTTGACTTTTACCAGTTTGAAAAAGATCTGCATTTTTATACTGCCGATGTTAACGAAAGAGACGTTACTGTAGATAAAAGTGCTAATGGCGAATTGGATTATAGATTGGAAGATGTTGGTTTTCGCGCTTTGGCTAGCGATCGCGATAGTTTGACTGGAGAAACTATTGAAGGTGTATCGCCAGTTTATCGTTTTTTCGATACGCAAAGTGGAGAGCATTCTTTTACCATTGACGAAGCCGAAAGGGATAATATTAGAGCAAATTTGGGCGATCGCGTTTTTGAAGGGATCGCTTATTATGCTTTTGAATCTCCACCAGAAGATATTAATACCATTCCTTTATATCAAGGATTGAATAGTGCCACGGGATCTTTTATATATAGTACTGATAGCGACGATCTAGACGGGTTCGATAACACCATCGGAACATCTGATTTTGATGTTACTGCAGATGATGCGATCGCCTATTACGTGATTGAATCTTTGTAGTAGTTTTAATCCCTCGACTAAATTTTTTTTTTGTGTAATAAATGGTATTGAATATACGCCAAGAAATTGTTGAAAGCGATGGCGAAGCAAGCTCGAATAATTTTGCTCGTAAAAAGCATCCCTTTGTCATCTTTTCTATTTTAATTTCTCTGGCGGTTTTATATCTCAGCTTAATTTGGAAAACCACCGCAAATATAGACCGTTTGACTACCGACACTTTATTTTGGTCGGTAATTTTATGGTTGTTGTGGCGCAAGAAAGAGAGTTTAGTTTTCCATAGCGATCCTGTTTCTAGTTTTGGCGGTTTGGTACTCTTGGGATTGGTTTTATCTAAGGCAATTACTCTCTATGGGTTTGAGGCTAATTTATTAACGCTCCTCCCAATTTTTAGCGCGATCGCTTTAACTTTAATTGCTTCGGGAATTAAAGGCTTTGGTCAATATTGGCAAGAGTTATTTTTTACTTGGTTTTTGTTTTTTCCCACAGGGGTAATTGGTAACTTTATCGATCGCACGATTCACATTACTATTCTCAATGCTAAATTTGCCACCTATTTTCTCTATTATCTAGGATTCAATACTGCCAGCGAGGGCAACCAAATTATTTTATCCCTACCCGATTTAGGTAAATTCAAGGCGATCGTCGATTATCCTTGCGCTGGTGTGCCGATGATTCTTTTAATTTTAAAATTGGCTTTTCTATTAATTGCAGTAGTTGCTTTACCAAAAATGCAGCAAATACTAATTCCTGTATTTTCTCTCGGTTTGGGTTTTATTTTAGGAGTAATACGAGTTTGTATTTTAACTTTATATATTCCCCATAAAACCCAGTTTGCATATTGGCACGGACATCAAGGTTCGCAAATATTCTCTACTTTAGCAATTGTCATTTTTTCAGGTTTTTGTTATTGGATTGTATCGAGATACGAATTAAAATCCTCGATTGACTGACCAAAAATTATCTAAAACCACCAGATCGAAACTTGAGGGTAACAAGAAAAAAATAAACAAAAGCTCTCTCTTTTAGGCAATAAATAAACAACACATCATAAAACAATAAACTTCTACAACTCCGTGTCCTCCGT
>CAYXWE010000078.1:0-1145 GCA_964468145.1 uncultured Pleurocapsa sp. | reverse complement strand
CTCCGTGGTTTATTAAATTAATTAATGATTAACTACACCTGGAAAAACTCTTGCTTAACCCTAGCGGGAATTAGTACTTATCTCACCACAGCTTATATCATCATTGTTCCCCAAGCAGGCGATCGCCCTGTAGCAAATTTTCAGTTTCCGCAACAAATAAAACTAAATTCAGCCACCACTTTCGTATCCAAAGATAGTACTAAAACTACTTCCGCCACAGTAGAGCGATCGCCAACATTAATAACTAAAAAACAAATATTTCAAGCATCGAATCAATATCAATCTTTTCAAGATGGGCGAGCGATCGATCTAGAAACCAACTATATTGTCGATACTACGGGCAATGTAGAGACATACTTGCAAAACTATACATCCCTCGCACCAAAAATAATCAAAAATAAAACCATCAAACAGATAGAGGGAATAGGGTATCATGCTTTGTTTGTAAAGAGCGATCGAGCTTACCTCACTAGCTGCATTAGTCCCCGCAGCCCCAGTAGTATTACCCAAAGACAATTCTCTCAATATCGCTATCAAAACGATTTAAAACCCCAGGTAGTTTGGCATTGGCTGCAGGGAAAAGCCAGCATTCGCGATCGCCGTTGTCTGTGGATTAATCTCTCTACACCATTGAATACCAACCTCCAAACCGCTTATCAATCCCTAGAAACAACTTGGCAAGAAGTATATCGGTGGTGGCTGCCTAACTTTCCTTCTCTCTAATTAACGATCTCGCATAATAAGACTATACTAGACAAGTTTAAATTGAATTAAAACCTAGTTGTAAACCCATGACAATCCTACAGGATAGAGAAAAACTAATATTTTCTTCGGGAATATTGCGTTTAGTTGGCTATGGTTTGTTGCTCATGGCTGCAGTAGATATTCTGTTTTTGATTATTCCGCCTCAATTAATGAATCCTGTCTGGGAATTTGAGACTATGGGGACAATTATCGAAAGAATCCCCGTGACTCTAATTGGTATAGTGCTAGTTTACTACGGCGAAAGTAGCGATCGCGCCCCCATCGAAGGATTGCTGCTCAAGGTTTTATCTTGGCTATCTTTGGCTATGGCTATTTTCCTTTTATTGATTATTCCTTTAAATATCAATAATGGATTTAGAATCTATCATCAGCAAAATGCT
>CAYXWE010000077.1:5412-9763 GCA_964468145.1 uncultured Pleurocapsa sp. | reverse complement strand
AGTCGCGATCGCACTTTGGCAGAAAGATCTTTCTTGCGGGAGCTAGAAGGTGGTTGTCAAGTACCCATCGGCGTAAATACCACCATCGAAGGGGATAATTTGACTGTTGTGGGAATGGTAGCCAGTCTCGATGGCAAGCAATTACTCAAGGATACCGTCAGTGGCAAAAAACAGAATGCAGAGCAGTTGGGCAAAGACTTGGCTGGTAAACTGCGAGATCTCGGAGCGGGAGAAATATTAGAGAAGATTTTTGCTGAAGTAGGAAGAGGTTAATGCAATATCGGCATATACCCCATAAATTTTGTAAAAATTGCTACAGCCAATAAGATTAACAATACCATTAACCAGAATTTACCTACTTAGTGAGTAAATTATAAATCTGTTATCTGTAATCCAAAATTGGTTACATAAAGTTAACTTTATAAGCTCATCGAAAAAAGTTTAGAGTTGCTTTGACGAGCAACCCCGTACCATCAAAAACGTTTACTCTTAAGCGTATGAAGGCAAGGGGATTCAAGAGTTTGACTCTAGACAACTTATCGAGTATCACTTAGTAGTCTAATTAAATTTTTTGTATTGTTAATCATGAATATCAAAACTATAACTGTTCCTGCATTCGTAGCTTTATCTCTATTGTTCGGAGCTTGTGCCGATCAGACAATCGAATCTCCTGATGCTGTAGACGGTGCAGTGCAAGAAGGAGTTGAAGGAGTCGAACAAGGTGCAGAAGATGCTGGTAATGTAGTCGAAGATGGCATCAAAGGTCTAGAAAAAGGCGCAGAAGATGCTGGCAATGCGATCGAAGATGGTGCTAAAGATCTACAAAAAGGCGCGGAAGATGCTGGTAATGCAGTAGGAGATACTGTAGACCAAGGTTTAGAAAATGCTGGCGATGCGATCGACAACTTAGGTAATGAAGCTCCTGCTACAGAAACCGAAGCAGAATAATTCCACTCGTTTCGATTGGCGATCGCCCAAAAATCATATCAATCTAATAATAGATTTTAGGTAATGGATCGAGACAACTGATATGATTCAGTAAAAATAGGTATCGTGTAGCTAAAACTACCGATACCTGTTTTTTTTATACAAAATTTGGCAGCGACTTATGGATTTTAATAGCGATCTTTTTCTATATGGTAAATGGCTTGGATATGCCACTATTGCCTGTTTGGTTGTGGCAATTGTTTCTTTTGTAGCAGGGTGGAGTTTTCGCTTTCGCTTAGTGGGGGTGACTAGTTTTATGACCGTACTCACCATTGGTACATTTGCTCTGAGTTTGAGCTTTTTTCCCCATCAAGAAATTCCTGGGGCGGTGCGTTATAGCCTTATTTACGATAATGGCGCAAATCAAGCAGTAGTAGCAGTCGCACCCAATATAGAGAAATCCGCCATCGAACCGACCTTGCGACAGGCAGCAGAAGATTTATATTCTTATGGTAGGACTGGCACTGGTGGCAACAATCAATTTACGATTAAATTAAGAACTGTATTGCATCCCCAAACAGGTATTTCTGAGCCTTTATTTTTGGGAGAAGCCCAAAGAAAAATTATTTCTCAAGGGGATAAAGAAGTTAAGATCGAAATATTCGAGCAGAATATTAACAAGCTAGCCACCTCCCCAAGCAGCTAAATCAGTAAGAGTATTTAAATTATTTTCAGCATGAGCAAGAAAGCTACTACACCTACATCTACTACTAAAAAAAATACTAATTATGCTCCTTTATCCATTGCTCCAGCAAGAGTATTACGAGGAGAAAATTGTTTGGCAAATTCAGGTAAAGATATTGCCAAGTTGGGCATTCGCCCCTTAATTATTGGCGGAAATAAAACTGTGGGCGCAGTCAAATCCAAATTAGAGCCTGTTTTAGAGAGCGAACAATTGTCTAGCCAGTATGCTAGCTATAGCCCAGACTGTGCAGAATCCTCTTTAGCCAGATTAAACACTTTGGTACGAGAACATCAGGCGGATCTGATAATTGGTGTAGGTGGTGGTAAAGCTTTAGATACGGCGAAACTAATTGCTCATCAATGTAATTTGCCGACGGTAACAATTCCTACTTCTGGTGCTACCTGCGCGGGATGGACCGCTTTATCTAATGTTTATTCAGAAGCAGGGGCATTCCAATACGATGTTACTTTAGCTCGTTGTCCCGAGCTGCTGATTTTAGACTATGGTTTAGTACGTACTGCACCCGCAAGAACTCTAGTTGCGGGGATTGGCGATGCGATCGCCAAATGGTACGAAGCTTCGGTCAGTAGTGGCGACTCTACGGCTACTTTATTAGTATCTGCGGTACAGCAGGCTCGCATTTTACGAGATATCCTATTTCAAAAATCGGCGATCGCTCTAAATAAACCAGATAGTGACGAATGGCGCGAAGTTGTGGATGGGACAGTATTGCTAGCAGGGGTAATCGGCGGAATTGGAGGGGCAGACTGTCGGACTGTAGCTGCTCATGCAGTGCATAATGGCTTGACCCATTTACTAGAAGCCCACGATGTATTGCACGGCGAGAAAGTGGCTTATGGTATTTTGGTACAGTTGCGTCTAGAAGAAATGATTCAGGGCAACAAACTAGCAACATCAGCGAGAAAACAGCTAGTAAAGTTTTATGACGAAATTGGTTTACCCACTACTTTAGAAGCTTTGGGTCTAAAAAATGTTAGTTTAGCTCAACTGCGCTCTTGTGCCAAGATTGCGACTCAGCCTACATCCGATATCCATAGATTGCCCTTTGCGGTGTCTTCAGAACAATTGATGGCAGCAATGGTTTCTACCACTGCTAATATAGAGCGATCGGGAATCACCTGTGAGATTGAACAAATTACAAAGAACTAATAACAGCAAATCTAGCTGTTATTAGTTCTCACAAATTAAATTAGGATTGCTATAGAGACAGTAAAAGTATAAACAAGCACAATAGAGATCGTCGGCGAACAAGCTCTAAAGTCCATCGAACAGTATTAACAAAAAAAACATCTAATGACTTACTCTAATTCAAGGTTGTTAGGTGTTTTTTTGGCGATCGCTTCTCCCTCGGACTTGTATCAATATTTAACAATTAGTTATCGGTTAATTGTCGATTGGACAAACTTATGTCGAAGATAGCGATCCTTAAGGGAGTTTATATAGAAATAATTTAAGGTTTTTGATAATATATGTGAACTTCGATGTAAGGCAGTATTTACACGGATCGAAAATACTTAAAATAACCTAACTCAAATCTATATTTCGGCTTTTTGCCCTATATAATTAATCGCCAAATAAACAGATAAAATTAAAACCTGAAATGTTACACAAACAACATAATTCTGTAGTTACATTAGCAATATTATTGGCTTTAGTTGGAGTATCAAAACCAGCTAAAGCTTTTTTACTGGCTCAAACTGATGATGCAGCCCCTACGACCTTTACTGTTCCCAAAACACTATCTGAAAAGTCTAAACTGAGCATAGTAACATCCGACAGTACTAGCAGCATTGACAAAAGTTTACAAGAAAGTTTTACAGCCAAATATCCTCAAGCAGAAGTTAACCTAGAAACTAAGAGTTCGCAAGAAGCTCTAAACGATTTAGCAGAAGGAAAAACCGACATAGCAGGAATAGGTCGCGATTTAACCGCAGAAGAAAAACAAAAAGGGTTCATTGCAGTACCTGTTAGCCGAGAAAAAATTGCGATCGTTGTTTCTCAAGATAATCCTTATGATGGCAATCTAACAATTTCTCAGTTTGCTCAAATATTTCGCGGAGAAATTAGTGATTGGTCGGAGATTGGAGGCGATGCTGGTGCGATTTCTTTCTTAGATTACCCAGATACAAATGACACCAGACAGGCTTTTCCTAACTATCCAGTTTTCCAAGAGAGCGAGTTTACTACTGGTTCTAATACAGTCAAGTTAGATCGAGATAGTACTGATGAAATGATTTCTAAGTTGGGAGCTAACGGCATTGGTTATGCGGTAGCTAACGATGTCATCAATAGAGATGATGTAAAGATCGTTACCATGCACGAAACTCAGCCTGACGATCCTAGATATCCTTTCTCTCAGCCATTCTATTTGGTGTATCAAGGAAGTCCGAACGAAGTAACAGAAGCATTTTTGGGTTTTGCTAGTACAGAAGCAGGAAAAGAAATTGTTGCTAATAGAGTAGGCTCTACTTCTACTGCAGCAGCAAAAGCGATCGCAACTCAATTAGGTAATAAGCCAGAGGATGCCCCCACAGGAACAGCGGATTTACCAGAAACAACCGTGGACGGAACGGGTGAAGTTGTTCGACCCAATTCCGACCCAGCAGCAGCAGGGGATGTAGCAGAAGGTGATGTCGATTCCGACCCAGCAGCAGCAGG
>CAYXWE010000077.1:4049-5312 GCA_964468145.1 uncultured Pleurocapsa sp. | reverse complement strand
GGAGAAACAAATCCCGAACTCAATGATAGTGGAGAAACAAATCCCGAACTCAATGATAGTGGAGAAACAAATCCCGAACTCAATGGTAGTGGAGAAACAAATCCCGAACTCAATGGTAGTGGAGAAACAAATCCCGAACTCAACAGTAGTGGCGAACCCAATGACTCGGTAAATCCAGAAGGAGCGAACACTGACTCAAACGCCACCAACGGTAGTGAAGCGGATTCGACAGTAGTGGCGAACCAGATTGAAGCAGACGATGGGGTAGCCACAGAAAAAAAGGGTAAATGGTGGTGGTGGCTTCCTCTAATATTAGGAATTCCCATCCTGGGTGCGATCGCAACATCTGGTCTTGGAAAAGAAAAGAGAAGCGATCGCGAACCTGCAATTGGAAATGTCTCCAACATCAATCCCTCTGACGGTAATGGAGGTGTTCCTGTTCAACCCAATAGTGGTGGAAATCTATCTGCAGTAGGAGCGGGCGTAGCAGAAAATGTTGGCAGTGCTACCAGCGTTGCTACAAACAAAGCGTCTGGTTTGGGTGGTGCTGCTATTGCTACAGGCGGTGCAGCAATGGCAGGAGGTGCAGCAGCAGCATCTAATTTAGTCGGTAAGAGAAAGGCGATCGCAAATGATGTTGAGTTAGAAGACACGAACATCGATCTGGATCTGTCTGATGCAGAAGTAGATACTGCTGCAGTTGAAATACCTTCTAACCCAGTTAGTGAATTTACAGGTTCAGATAGTCAATTACAAACTACCGACCAATCGACAATAATACAGGAAGATACAGACGTAGTTGAAGATTTAGACGATCGTAGCTCTGGTTTTGTCGATAGTATATCAAACTCTGCTGGCGGTGCAGTAGCAGCAGGTTCGGCAGCAATCGGCGGTGCTGCTTTAGCTTCAGGATTTTTAGATCGAGAAGAGGCAGACTCGGAAGAAACTAGCACAGTAAATACAGAAAGCTATACTTTTGAGAGCGAGAGTCCAACTATTTTGCAAGATGGTAGTGGTTCTGATTTACAAGATACTAATGTTTCTGAGCAAACAACCAGGCTGCAAACTAATGACGATCTTGATACGGATCTAGACAAAATTATCACAGGATCTGGCGAAACTATAGCATCTCAAGAATTTAGGGGCGATTTTGTTCTTGATGAAGAAACAGTTTCAGGAGCATCTCAGGATTTAGATCTAGAAAATCTAGATTTAGAAAATTCTGTTGAAACTCCCAATCTGACAACTCCCGAATTAGATACT
>CAYXWE010000077.1:3523-3949 GCA_964468145.1 uncultured Pleurocapsa sp. | reverse complement strand
GATTAGAAACTCCCGAACTGACAACTCCCGAACTAGATACTAATATCAATGTTGATGACTCAATCGAACAATCTGTTGGCGATCTCAGAGTCGACGAAGTAGATTCAGATTTATCAACAGAAGATACAGCCAACGAAAAAAATCCAGGATTCTTAGATGGCATATCTAACCAAGCGGGCAATATAATAGCGGGAGGTGCAGCAGCAATTGGCGGTGCAGCAGCAGCAACCTCTGGTTTATTTACAGATCGCGATCGGGCAGATGCCGAACTTAGCGATCGCGAAACTTACCTACAAGGTGACGATATCGACGATATCGAAGTAGATGAGCCAACGGAGTTATTCAATAGCGATAGTTTTGCCGATAACATTGTTGCAGATGCTGAAATAACATCTGATGATTTAGATTCCAATCTAGAGGAAATAA
>CAYXWE010000077.1:1167-3423 GCA_964468145.1 uncultured Pleurocapsa sp. | reverse complement strand
CTTTAGATGATACGGACAACTCTAGCGATATTAGTCTCGATGAAATAACTTTTGAGGATACCGATCGTTCGATAAATTCCAATCTAGAGGAAATAACTTTAGATGATACGGACAACTCTAGCGATATTAGTCTCGATGAAATAACTTTTGACGATGTTGATATAACCACGGATGGGGAAGATATCGATCTCAATAGTCTTGGTTTTACAGAATCTAAAGAAAATTCTACTTCTGGCTCATCAAATATTGATGCAGCAGGAATTTCGGAGCGATCGACAGATAACTCTGAAAAGTCGAATGATATGGATGATATTTCTACTTGGTTGAATACCTTAGAGGCACCCAATCAAAATTCTGAAGACATTAGCGGATGGTTGGATAGCCTGAATACTAATGAAAATAGTTCCGAATCTACAAATACTGAAGATACAACTACAGAATATTCCGAAGCTGAAGAGACAGAAGATATTTCATTTCAATTCTTAGAAGATCTATTAGAAAGAGATTCTAAAAGCGATTCCTAATAAGTAGGTATGCAAAATTAAAGTAAGCGACGGGAATTCCCGTCGCTTACTTTAAAAATCGGATTTAGTATAAGACTCGCTTAGGATAGGCTCAAGCCGAAAGTAAACTAGAGCAACCTAAGCCAAGCAGGAAGGGTCATCGCTGATGACGCGCGACGTAGTTCACCTACAATTCTAATTTTTAAAGTGCGATCGCTATAGTCTTGTTAAATTTACTCAATCGTTGTTTTTTATTATTTATATTCATCATTTTTCCAAGTACCTTCAACTTTTGCCGATGGTGCAAAAGTATAGACACCGCTACCGTGTTTTTGACCGTTGAGAAATTCGCCCTGATAGGTATCACCACTGGAGTAGTCGCAAACAGCACTGCCGTTTAATTGCCCATCTTGAAATCTTCCCTCACAGCGATCGCCGTTAGCGAATGTATAAACACCAGTACCGCTATACTTGCCTCCCAATACTGTTCGGTTAGTCACTCAAAATATTTCGCACGCCCCCTAAATCCCGCGCCCCTCCCTGCCCCTCCCCATGATTGGGGAGGGAACGAATGGTCTCCCCCACTCGCGCTACCCAAAGCGCCCCCGAAGGCGCGGGGTCGCTCGTCTTGGGGGAGATTAGAGGGGGTTGTTTGCTTTATTTATTCGCGCTGCAATAGCGCTAGCTTGGGACTCATTGCCAAACTCATCGACAGACTGAGAAAATTTTTCGAGTTCGCTTCGGTGCGATCGCTCGTCTTCGGGACTATCCGACGATAAAGTCCTCATAACTTTTGCCGTAGTTGAATTCGGTCTATATACTAGCTTTCGGCGATATTCCATAAATAAAGAGCTAAATCAAAATTAACTTTCGATTTTACATTCGTTTACATTTCTTCGTATATTAATAAATATTGCCTTTGTTATTGGAAAAATGGGAGTCAAAACACTTAATTTTAAGCATATTTTAAGTATTTTGCTCCAATGCGATCGCGTCGAAAAATAGGGTTAATATGAAAATATCTCAAAAGCTAATAGCTAAGAGCTTAAAACCATTTGACAAACATCGTAGTCCCTCAACTTGTCACGAATGCTTAATTAGTTTCAGCGGTGGTGCTTGTAGTTCTACCGCTAAAGTAGAAATGAGATAGTTCTTGTCCTTCATAAGAGCGTTTAGTAAAACGCCAACCGTCATTCAAAAAGATTTTGACAAATCCATCGCTCTTACCGCGAGTGCTGCCTATAGTAACTGGTAGTTTATCGGGATCTCTGTGAGTAGCAACTAAAATTAATTCATTATCTCGTTCGACAACTTCTAGAAGATAATCCGAACCTTTTTCTTCGCCATTTATTCTCAGGGAATAACCGTTAGTATCCGTCGCTCGACGACAATGACCAGAAAAATCAAAATTCATCAATAAAGGCTCGACTGCTACTGCAGTAGTTCCTTGTTCTGCCCAGCATTTATCTTTACCTGGTATCTGTTCGATTACAACCAAATTATATCCGCTGTGATAGGGAACTGCGATCGCAATCATATTTTCTTGAGCAATTTCTTGTTCGTCAAAAGTGCTGGCGTTTGCAGAAGGTAAGGCAATGAAAGAAGCGGTAACAATGTTGGCAACAAAAGCCAGGTTAAACAGTGCAGAAAGTTTCATAGCGTTGATACGTATAAGTATAAGAGATTTTGTGTGTTGCTTACATTTATTAATTACGAACAGCTTGCCTGATTATGCAATTTCAAAACGTTCGTC
>CAYXWE010000077.1:0-1067 GCA_964468145.1 uncultured Pleurocapsa sp. | reverse complement strand
ATTTATTTTAATAGTTTTCCTAACCAGGAAAAAAAATATAGACGATCGCCCTCTATCTTTTCTCCAAACAAATCAAATACGAGGTTTGGCAATTACCTTAATTGTTCTCAATCATATCTGTTACTACACCGATCCGCCTCCCTTTTTATATGCAATTTGGGCAGAAGCAGGAATGATTGGAGTAGCTGTTTTTTTAATTATTTCGGGTTATGGATTATCTATTTCTCTAGAAAAAAAAGGGATTCAATGTTTTTTTACAAATCGAATTTCCAAAATATTAATTCCTTTAATTTTAGCATTATCGTTCTTGCAATCTCTTTATCTTATTTTGACTCCAGATGGAGGGACAATATTTCTGGCATTACCCAAAGTTTTGTTTTCAATGTATAGTTTGGATGCTAAAACTTGGTTTGTAATTTTTATCCTTTTCTGGTATTGCTTGCTATATCTTACCTATAGATTTAATTTATCCAATAACCACAGATTACTATTTTTATTCCTAGTTTCTTCAATTCTTATTTCTTTACCCCAGACAAGCTCGTTAGTCAAAGCGAATGCTCTAAGCTTTCCTTCTGGCTGCTGGCTCGGTCTTAGAACGGTCTGGATACAGGAACAAATAGATAAAATATTGAATCAAAAATCAGTTTTGGTATTTTTTTATTTAATATGTAGTTTTTTGGGTTCTGGATTGATAATTTGGCATACAAATAAATTTCAATATACCTCTGCTTATCCGATAATTGTCTGGGCTTTAGGAGTAGCGACGCTCCTTTTAGCTTTTGTTTGGGGATATTTATATTTTGTCAAACAAGTAAGATTTAGTGTATCTGCCGAAGTAATGTCTGCAATATTAGTAATTGCTCTTATCTATCTTAATTATACGAGTCAAGTTATCGAACAAAATATTCTAGGAGAATTTAATATATACTGGGGTTTTCTTCGTAGTTTTGCCAATATATTTTTTGCCTCTACTGTAATTTTATTAGTTTCTCTGACAATTAAATTTAAATTTTATTCATTGTTTTTAAATTTTTTGGGCAATATTTCTCTCGAACTTTTTTTGATTC
>CAYXWE010000076.1:0-9766 GCA_964468145.1 uncultured Pleurocapsa sp. | reverse complement strand
ATACCAAAATGGTAGAATTAGCGCAATACCTGGTCATAATATGGGTTTTGCGACTCTAGGCTGTTTGATTCTTTGGATTGGCTGGTTTGGTTTCAACCCTGGTTCAGAACTTGCAGCTACAGCTAACGTACCTTACATTGCAGTAACTACTAACCTAGCAGCAGCAGCAGGTGGTGTTACAGCAACTTTCACATCTTGGTTGAAAGACGGTAAGCCAGACTTATCGATGGTAATTAACGGTATTTTGGCTGGTTTGGTTGGTATTACCGCTGGTTGTGCTGATGTTAGCTATTTATCCGCTGTTATTATTGGTGCGATCGCAGGTGTCATTGTTGTCTTTTCTGTTGCTTTCTTCGACAGCATCAAGATAGATGATCCCGTGGGTGCAACTTCGGTTCACTTAGTTTGCGGTATTTGGGGAACTTTGGCAGTAGGTATTTTTGGTACTGGTAACATTGTTACTCAAATTATTGGTATTGTTGCTATTGGTGCGTTCACCGTTATCTTTAGTGCCATCGTTTGGACTATTCTGAAGGTAACTATTGGTATCCGCGTCCATGAGGAAGAAGAAAGACGTGGCTTGGATATTAGCGAACATGGTATGGAAGCATACAGTGGTTTTGTTAAAGAAGCTGATGTCTTATCTGGTGGTGGTTCGAGCTATCCTGTAGGCATGAATCCCGCAGAGAACTCGGAATTCTAGGCTTTTACAGAAATTGGACATAGTTTAATTTATTTTTTTGAAGCGATCGCAATACAATAAATGCGATCGCTTTTTTAACAAAAGCTTTGATAATTAAAGTCTGTAGTTTATAGTCATTCTAAATAAAAAAATTTTATCTTGTCTCGTTGAAGAGACTTACTTTGAGAGGAGAAGCTAAGTTGTCATTACCTCTTGATTACAAACAAACAGTATTCAAAATTATAGAAATACTACAAAAGCTCCAATATTTTGCGAATGACCTCAAATTACAGCAGTTAGCATCCGAGATTGAGACAAGTATCAGCAAATTAGCTACAAATAGTTTTTCTATTGCAGTTGTTGGGGAGTTTAAGCGAGGCAAAAGTACTTTTATTAATGGATTGTTGGGTGTAGATATTTTGCCAGCAGATATTTTACCTACTACAGCAACTATTAATCGCATTACTTATGGTTTGGCAGCTAAGGTTAAAATTGTTGAGCGAGATGGTAGAGAAAATGTAATTGCCATAGAGCAGTTACAAGATTACGTCACTAACCTGACTTTAGCATCGAGCCAAAAAGCAAAGGCGATCGAAGAAGCGGTAGTTTATTATCCTGCTTCTTTTTGTCGGGACAACAATGTAGAAATTATAGATACTCCAGGTCTAGGAGATAGTGACGATTTAACCGAAATTACTTATTCTGTGTTGCCTCAGATTGATGCTGCTATTTTTGTGATGATGGCACAGTCTCCTTTATCTACTACTGAGTTGAACTTTTTAACTGAAACTCTATTAACTCAAGATTTGGGGAAAGTAATGTTTGTCATTACAGGGATCGATCTATGTCCTTCACAGCGATCTGCTAGTAAATTGGTCGATCGTATCAAACAAAAGTTGCAACAAAAAATTCTCGAATATGCTCAAAACAGTTTAGAACCAGATTCTCCTCAATATCAAGCATACTTGCAAAAAATTGGCGAGCTAAAAGTATATGGGATATCTGCATCTCTAGCTCTTCAAGGAAAGATTAATAGCAATGAAGAGTTAATTCAGCAAAGCAAGATTAGGAATTTTGAAACAGCACTCCGTCAATTTTTAGAACAAGAAAAAGGGATTATATTACTTCAAGCACCCAGCAACAAAGCAGTCATTTTTTGCCAAAATATTTTAGAAACCATTCAACAAACAAATCAATACTATACTCAACAGCAAGCAGAATTTGCTCAAAATTACCAAAATGCGATCGCACTGTTAGATTCTCAAGAAATTGATTACCGTCGTTCTTTATCTTCTAGTGCTTTGGCAGAAATAGCTAAGATTCAGGAGCAAAAAATTGAAAAACGAGTCAAATGGGAGCGTTCTAAGGTCTTAATCGAAATAAAGCAGAAAAAACTCCAACAAATGACCTCTGAAGTCCAGCAAATGTTAGCAGCAGTTAAAGCGATCGAGGGATATTTGCGATCGCTGAAAAATCAAAACCCAATGACAAATACTTCGGAACAAATTTGCTATAGCTGCGGTAAAGTCAATCATCAGAATAAATTTTGTATTTACTGTGGAAGCCAAATAGTCTGTACTCAATGTGGCGCAACGATAGCACAGCCGATTGCTTATTGTCTTGAGTGTGGAGTTCGGTTAAAAACTCCAATTTAAAGAATTGATGTTAGATCTCATAGTGCATACCCGATCTGATTGAGAGATATGAAACAATGAATAGAAAAAATAGCCTACATCAGTTCTTTCGATGGCTTTTTTAGTAAATATTTGTTTAAGGAGCATGACAGATTATGACAGTAGCACAACAGACAGAAATCAACTATCAATCTACTTTTAGTGGCGTTCAAAAAGCGATTATTTCTCTAGTGGGAGATTTAAAACAACTAAAAAGGTTTTCTCGCGATCTCAATTTAGAAAAATCAATTCCTTTAATAGATGATGTGATTGAAAGAGTACAGAATAAATCTTTTTCCGTGGCAATTGTTGGGGAATTTAAGCGAGGGAAAAGCACTTTTATCAATTCTCTATTAGGTTGCAATATTCTACCTTCTGATATCCTACCCTGTTCGGCTACTCTCAATCGCGTTACTTATGGTGTCACTCCTGCTGTCAAAGTCATTTTCAAAGATGGCAGAGAAGAAGAAGTGGGTATCGATCGCTTGGAAGAATACGTAACCAAATTAACCCTAGAATCTGAAGATACCGCAGCCACAGTACAAGAAGCAATTGTTTCCTATCCCGTATCTTATTGTCAAAACAACGTCGATATTATCGATACTCCAGGGTTAAATGATGAAGCCAATATGGATGAAGTTACCCTCTCAGTTTTGCCTCGCGTGGATGCTGCCATTATGGTCATTTTGGCACAATCTCCCTTTGGAGAATCGGAAAGAAAATTTCTGGAAGAAAAACTACTAACTAACGATTTGGGAAGAATTATTTTCGTTGTTAACGGTATTGATAATTTTAATCGTCCTGGAGATGCAGACAGAGTTATCCAAAACATTCAAAGCCGTATTCAAAAAATGGTGGTCGATCGCGCCAAAGAACAATATGGTGAAAACTCTCCAGAATATGAAGTCTATCTCAAAAAAATTGGCACGCCCAAAGTATTTGGTATCTCCGCTTATCAAGCTTTAGAAGCCAAGCAAACAGGAGATGCAGAATTACTCGCTCAAAGTCGCTTTGCAGAATTTGAAGCAGCTTTAGAAAAGTTTTTGACCGAAGAAAGAGGAGCTACATTTTTACAAGTACCTGTCAATCGGGTTGTTGCTTCTGCGGATGAAATTTTGAAAACCCTAGAACTCCAAGAAAATGCTTTGGGCATGAAACAACAAGAGTTTCAGGCAAAATATAAAGAATCAATTGCTGAAATTACTCAATTACGGCAAAAAAACGCTCAAGAAATGAGCAATATTGATGCTGCTGCGGTTCAAGTCAAACAGCGAGTTCGCCCTCTAGTCAATGAGTTTCCTAGCAAACTCCAGCAATCTGCGATCGATGCTATAGATTCGGCTAATGTAACTCCTCAAGAGCTTAAAAATTCTAAAGCAGTGAGTGAAAAACTAGGTCGTTTAGTTTCTAGTGCCATTCAAAATACTGTAGAACAGCAGTCGGACAAAATTCAAAAAGAAATTGAAATTGGCTTAGTTAAAGAAGTTAGCCGTCTAGAAAGTTTTGCCAAAGATGTAGTAGGTACGCTCCAAAACATTGAAATGCAATTTGGCTCGATTGAAGCTTCTTCCAATGCTAAAACTAATACAGCAGTAGAAGGAATCACGGCTGCATTAGCTGTCTGGACGGGATTTGGTGGGATTTGGTCTGGCTACAAAGAAGCAGGAGTCAAAGGTGCTGCTGTCGGTGCTGCGGGTAGTGTCGGCACATTTTTTGCAGCAGGTTTAGTAGCAGGAATTATTGGTTTACCCATTACCTTTCCTGTAGTTTTGGCAGCAGGTGTCTTGTCTGTCTTTACAGGTAGAAAATTAGTAAGGGGTGTCTTTGGCGGAGAAGCAGTACAAAACTTCAAAAATAACTACAAAGAAGCAGCTATTAAAGAAATTGACAACCGCTTGGGTGAATCTCGTTTCGAGCAAACAGTCAATCAACAGATTAACGATACTTTTGACAAACTCAAACAAACTATTCGTCAAGAAGTAGATGCTTTGTTAGACAATACTCAAAATACTTTATCGGATATTAGTGCCAAACGAGAACGAGATGAAGTAATGACCGAGCAAGAGCATCAAGATATTCAAGAAATGCGCCAGCAAACAGAGCGAATTTTGGGCAGCGCACAAGGTTTGTCCCGTCAGTTAATCCAGAAAATTAATTTAGCTGAAAAACTTGCTAGTTAGAACCAGCCTAGAACTAAATCTCGAACTAAATAATTGAGGGTGAATTAACTTTCGCCCTCACAGATAAACCTAAAGATAAATTATGAAACCTTTATTATCCGATAATCCCACCGAGAAAATAGATCTCAATTTTGGTAATTATTTCCGCACCAGAGAAAGAGAAATCAACGCTCATCTGATTAACGGTATTCCCGATTATGCTTTTTCCCTCGATCGCAAGTTACGCCAACGGCTAGCTGCAATGACACCAATACGAGCGATCGCCAAGTCATTAGTGTCTATGGCAGTGCCGATCTATCGCCAAATTCAGCAAATGGAAGGAGTTGCCGTCAGTCCCCAGCAATATCCAGAAATATATGCCATGGGTGAAGAGTGCGCTCGTCGTTTGGGTATTGGCATTCCCCAAATTTTTGTCTATTATTCTCCCATGATAAATGCTTACACTATCGCTACAGATGATGTTGAGCCGATTGTGATTCTTTCTAGTGCCATTGTCGAAGCATTAACTCCTAACGAACTAAAGTTTGTTATCGGTCATGAATGCGGGCATATTCATAATCTCCATAGTGTTTACAATACCGCAGTGGAGTTGATGACTAATAGTATGGCAGGAGTGATTTTTTTATCCGTACCTGGATTGAGGGTGCTGAAAACTTTGCTTCAGGGAGGATTGTCCCTATTTATGTTTCGCTGGAGTCGTTGCGCCGAAGTAACTTGCGATCGCGCTGGCTTAATTTGCTGTGGAGATCTGTTAACAGCTCAAACTGCTCTGGCAAAATTGACTACAGGGGGTATTGGTAAGCTAGATGACATTAACCTTGAGGAGTATGTCAAACAAATTTCTCAAGTACAAGCTACTCCCTTACGTTTTCAAGAGTTACTCAGTACTCATCCTCTAATTCATAAACGCATCGAGG
Source organism: uncultured Pleurocapsa sp. (assembly GCA_964468145.1). Classification (GTDB taxonomy): domain Bacteria; phylum Cyanobacteriota; class Cyanobacteriia; order Cyanobacteriales; family Xenococcaceae; genus Waterburya. The sequence goes on along the minus strand of CAYXWE010000076.1, from coordinate 4,314 downwards.
CATTAAGATTATTTGCGGAATGCGATGTTTTAACAACCTGGCGTGAAGAAATTACAATCGAAAATCCTCGCGGTAAAGAAGAAATAGACAGCCTTTGCGAACAATTTATTAAGGTTACTGCTAAAGGATATCAAGTTGAATCGACTAGCGCAGATCGACCAAAAAATATTGCCATTGATTAAAATTAAGCTCTAAAATCATGACAGTTCAAGATATTAAAACAATTCGCTACGAAACCGCCGATTTAGAACAACAGTTACAGAAAATTCTGCATAATCTACAGCAGACAATCCAAACCAATAATCTCACTCAAGTACTAGGGAAGCAATTAAGCTCCAAAATCACCACTCGTCTCAATGAAGCCACCAACAGATTGCAGGATAACTTTTCTCTAGTAGTGGTAGGTGATTTTAAAAGAGGTAAATCTACTTTAATTAATGCTTTGGTAGGTGCTGAAGTTGTGACTACAAATGTTACTCCCGAAACAGTAACGATTAATTATATCGAACACGGCACGGCTAATAAAGTCGAAGCGATCTTAGAAGATGGTGGCAAAGTCGATCTTAATTTTGAGGAACTTTATGCTGAAAAACTAGAGCCAATTTTACAACAAATTCCTGCGGTAAAACATCTCAAAATTCAAAACTCTACCGAATGGCTGCAAGGTATCTCTCTAATCGATACTCCAGGAACGGGGGATATATTTCAAAGATTTGATAGGCAAGTACAATCTATCTTAGAACGAGCAGATGCTGTTATTTTTACCATATCTGCGTTATCGCCTCTGTCTTTATCGGAACAAAACTTTCTTCGAGTATCTTTATTACCGCAAGATTTTCCTAAAGTTTTCTTTGTGGTTAATATGCTCGATCGCGCTCGCACAGAGGCAGAAGCAACTAGATTATTAGCAGCAATTGAAACTAAAATAAACCTTATATTTCCCCAAGCAAAGGTTTTTGGCATTAGTGCTGAAGATGAATTTTGTCGTCTCCAAGGATTGCCTCGACCAAATCCACAAAGAGCAGCAGCTTTAGAAGCGGATTTTGCTCGTTTTCGCCAGTCTTTGTCTGATTCTATTTTATTTAATCGCGATTTAATTCATCTACATCGTCTTGCAGGACAAATAAGTCGAGATCTACAACGTTGGCAATCCCAGGTTTTGTTATTGCGTAATGGTATGCAATCTAGTCAAGCAGAATTAGGAACGGCAATTAATCTCTGTCAAGACCAATCTTCTCAACTATACGAGCGAATTAAAGAGCATCAGCAAGAAGTCACAGCAGAAATAGAACAATTAGCCACCGAATCACAAGGCTGGTTGAATGGCTTTTTAGACCGTTTTGAATCAGAGGCTATTGCATCCTTATCTCAATATTCTTTAGAAGAAGTGCGCCGTCATTATTCCTTCTTTTTCGCTGATTCTCTACATCAGGCAGTAGCATCTTGTCTGGAGTTTCATGCACCAAAAATTGTTGCCAGTTTAGAGCAGGCTTCAACTAATATTTTAGAAGATTTAGAACTATTGACTCAAAAATCTATCGATAAATCTGAGTTTGCCCAATATACTTTAGCCCAGCAAAAATGGACTAATTTAGACACCCTACAGGCGATCGCTGAAGTAACTCCTTTTAATGCGATCGCCGATCTGCTGTTAAGCAAACTAAAAAAATCTGACGACAGTAATAAGGTTTTGGATTATCAACAACAAATTAAAAGCTCTTTTGTCCAGCTAAAAACTTCAATTCTCGAACAAGTCGATACTACCTATCAGCAAATTGCTCGTCAATTAGAAGCTGAAATAAAGACTCTCTATCAAAGTGAAATTGAATCTTCTTTATCTGCTTTGCAACAAGCACAAGGTTTATCCCATCAAGAAGAAAAACAAGTTACTCAAACTAATCAAAGTTTAAGCGAAATTTTAGCCATATTAACCCAAAGTCACAAACAGATTAAAATATGGCAACAAAAACTTTGGAGTGAAGAATAAAACCTGGTTAACTAGAGCTTGCTGAAAAAGTAAGCGAAAAAATTTACAATAATCAGCTTGTTCAAAAGATCGGTTTTCTATCGACTCAGCGTTCTCAACCATAATTTTAACGTGAATTCGGGTTAAGCTCAAATGCTCGATATGTAAGGGTCTGAAAAATAGCTTTTTACGAGAAAATTAGAGAATTATTAAATCGATCTACTAATCAAAAGTTTATGGATTATAGCTTATAGCCACCTCAACAAATAAATCTTCTTATCCCGAACTGAGGTTAATTAGTCTCAACTCCAGTTAAAGTTTGGGAATACTCAAACCTTGAAGATTTTCTGCCGAAGCGTTTAGATTTTTACCTTGAATCAATACTCCAAAATTGCCTAAACCTGCAGGATCGATTAATTGATGTAAAGCATCGCGACGCTTAAATATCTCAGCGATGTCGTATTTGCCACTAGAAAGCTCGTTTAGGCGATCGCCTAAACCCAAAGCCATTAAAAAGAGTCCTTGTTGTGTAAAGCCTAAAGTAGTAAGGTTGGACGACTCTCCACAGCGCATCAGGGAAGTAAAGTCTACATGGGCGGTAATGTCTTGATAGCCTAAATTAACATAGGGATTATTGTGACGACGATGTTGAAAATAACATTGTAGAGTACCGCGATCGCGACTAGGACGGTAATATTTCTCTGCAAGGTAGCCGTAATCTATAGTTAAAACATAACCCTGGTTTAGTTTGCTCGCTACTGTCTGCATCCACTCTAAAGCTTGCAGATTTACTTCTGTGCGATAGTGATTCGGATATTGCCCGTCTAATAAATCGATGGCGATAGAATCAAAATATTGGCTTATCTGTTGCTTAGAAATAGAACCAGTAGTCTCGGTTAATTGTCCTTTTTCGAGGCTTAGGTATATTTCCTGTAGCTGTTCTTTCTCTTTCGTTACCAAATGGACGGGGAAAGCATCCACTAATTCATTGGAAAAAAAACAACCGACTATAGTTTCATTTTCAATATCCGACCAAGTCGTCCAAGTAAGATCGATGGTAGAATCAGCAAGTCGTTCTTGCTGCACTCCGATTAGGGCAGGCGATCGCTCGATAATTATATATTCTAAAGCTCGACAGAAATCATCTGCGGTTTTACCCTGGAGATAATTCAGAATATCTTGGGCTAATTCCCCATTTCCCGCACCCATTTCCACCAAACAAAAGCGATCGGGACAACCCAAATTTTGCCACATTTGCCGAAACTGAATCCCTAAAAGTTCGCCAAAATCTTGACCCAAAGAGGATGAAGTAAAAAAATCTCCTTTTGAGCCAATACTTACCGCGCCAGAATTGTAATAACCATAGTCCTGGTGATACAAAATTAAATTCATGTACTCAGCAAAAGTAATTCGCCCATCGGTGGAATTCTCAATCTCAGTAATAATAACCTTTTCTAAAGCTTTGGCTGTCATTCAAATTATTTCGCTTTGAGGATGCAGTGAATATTTCAAATTATCCTTCATTCTCTATGGTTCATCCTTCAAACAGACAGACTATTCTCAAGGTGGCACACATATATTCGGTTTTGACGGTGATTGATGTAAGCTGTGGAGGAATTTAATTATTTTAGGCAAAACTATGCTCTAAGTCGATCTATACTTGGATTCTCGATTAAGTAAGATATGGTGTAAATTGATTTAAACAATCAAAAGTGAATGAGTGGTTTAAAAAATAAAATCAAAGCGGATACATTAGTTGATATCCTCCGCAATCGAGTTGAGTCGCAGCCAGATCGGGCTGTTTACAACTTTTTGGTGGATGGAGAACGAGAAGAAATCAGCCTAACTTATAGTCAACTAGAGCAAAAAGCCAAGGCGATCGCCACTTATCTCCAGTCTGTTAGCTCTCCTCAAGATCGAGTTTTATTATTATTTCCTGCTGGTTTAGACTACATTACGGCATTTTTTGGTTGTTTGTATGCGGGAGTTATGGCAATTCCTGCCTATCCCCCTCGTCCCAATCGTTCCTTAAACCGCATCTACAACATTTTACAAAATGCAGAAACGGATCTTGCTCTAACCAATAGCGAAACCCTAACCAGTTTAGAACGACAGTTAGACAAAGCCCCTGAATTAAAAAATTTGCACTGGATCGTCACAGATAATTTAAATAATGCTGCTGGTAAAAATTGGCAACAACCAAATATTTCCCCTGAAAGTATAGCTTTTCTACAATATACCAGTGGTTCGACTGCCGAACCAAAGGGCGTGAAAATTGCTTATCAGAATTTACTTCACAATTTAGAAGCAATACATCGCTGTTTTAGGCATTCCCCCCAAAGTAAAGG
>CAYXWE010000075.1:4739-9836 GCA_964468145.1 uncultured Pleurocapsa sp. | reverse complement strand
GTTTGTCAGTTGGAGTGGTGCGATCGAACTATTGCAACCTTATGTCAATCGTTATGGAGAATGGGCAGATATGGTAGCGAATGTCACGGGTTTGATAGTTGGATATTTAATAGCAATATTATTAGAAAAAATTTTTGGCGATCGCCAAAAAAATAATAATTTCAAATAAAATAAACTACGCAAAATTGCGCTTTGTTACGATATTGATGCGCGATTTTTTATCTAAATAAACAGTTGCTGATTCATTGCTATAAATGGAGTAATTTGTTTGCTGAATATTGATTGCTGAGTTATAAAACAGCTTGTAGTCATATTTATCATTACTATTTATGCTGAAGTATCATTTATGGCGAATCAAACAAAGCTTTGCGACTCCAACTAAAACCAATCTTAAATATAAAAGACTAAATATAGAGGTAGAACAACAGTCTACGAAAATCATTAATGCTGTTGGCTATGTTATTTTTGCTGTAGTTGTTATCAACTATACTTTTTTATTGGCTTCTACCCAACTGGCAGATTCTAATTCGGTACATAGTACCGCTGGGAGTTTCGTAGAAAACGGCTGGGGACTTTTATTAGGATTTCTGTTTATTTTTGATCGTCGCGACCAAGACATTGTTAAACCCAAAGAAGTTTGGCTTCTAAAAATAATTTCTTGGTTAGCTCTTATGATTGGTATTGGTTATTTTTTAATTGCACCTTTAACTATTACTAATGCTTTTAGAATCGATCGCACTAACAAAGCGCGAATGCTCGGTCAATTCGATATTACTAATACCCAAGTAGAACAGTATAGGAAGCAATTAGATCGAGCAACTCCAAAACAATTAGCAGTTGCTTTAAAAAACTATCAATCTTCAGCACCAGATATAGAAACAATTAACGAACAACAATTAAAAGAAAATCTACTAACAGAAGTCGAACAAAAGCAAAATAAAGTAAGAAAAGAACTACAAACTAAATTTGACCTACAAAGAAAAACGCTATTTAAGACAAGTATTAAATGGTCGGCGCTCGCGACTCTTACGGGAATGTGTTTTCTGTTAATTTGGAAATATACAACATGGGCAAGAGTAGATTATTAAAACTAAATTTATAGCTTAGTTATTTGAGTATAGAGTTGATTTATAGTTTGATTGCAAACAGAAGGAGGCGATCGCGTTATTGTTTTGTTGGCTGGAGTGGCGCGATCGCGCTTTTATTAACTGATTATTGAGAACTAAAAATTGAATATCTCGGCTGCAGTTTTTAGTCACCTCACTCCAAGTAAAATTAGAAAAAGCCAATTTTACAACTCCAGGTTTAACTATGAAATCTTTAAACGGGCCTCAAAGTTCGCCATTAGTGCAGCTATTCAACTGGATTTTTCGTCCCCTCGATTTTTTAGAAGAAATTGATTAGTGGGATAGGTTCATTGGAGATGAAACTAGTCCTAGCCAAGGTTTTAACTGAGTGGGATTTGAGTTTTACTAGCGATCGCGAAATTCTTCCCACACGTCGCGGTGCAACTATTGCTCCTAAGAATGGCGTTCCTTTGAAGTTAAACCGCAAACGCGCTGGAGTAGAGCAACATCAGGCTAGCAAAGCGATCGCATAAGGGAGTTATCAATAAACAAAATGCCAAACAAGATTTGCCTTTGGAAACGGTAATTTGTAATATCGATTGCAAATTAAGTAAGACGATTCCCCTAAACTACTCTTATCTGAGGCAAAGGTGAATATTTGCTTCTTCGTATTGAGACAGCAAATTTTTGCCAAAAATAAGGTATTTTTTTCCAAGCGATCGCAACACAATTAACATGACTCAATTGCTTATTCTGTTGTTACAATTGACCACAAGTTTAAGGCTGGCGGAGCTTTCAGGCTATATAAACTCGAATCTAAAATTTACTAGGGTAGTAGACTTTAAACACACCCCAACTATAGATAAGGCGATCGCTCTCAATCACTGCGATGATTCTTAGGATTATTACGCCATCTATTAGGGGAAGTTCCATGTAGCTGTTTAAATTGGCGGATAAAATAACCCGTGTCTGTATAGCCAGTATCGCTAGCAATTTGGGCGATCGCTTTTTCTGTATCGAGTAATAATTGACGGGCTTTATTCATCCGTCTTTCGATAATCCACTGTTTAACAGTACATCCCGTTTTTTGTCGTACTAAGTTAGTTAAATATGCAGGAGAATAACCGAGATTGGATGCTACTTCTTTTAATTTTAAAGGTCGGTGAAAATTAGCTTCAATAAATTCAAATACTCCAGTAATTTGACTGCAATTGGGTAGTTCTTGTTGTTTGAAAAAGGATTCGTTGTCAGATTTATTCGAGTCTGCAGTGTAGCAGTTTTTCAACTCTTGTTTTCTTTTTAATCTAGTTGCGATCGCGGTTAAAAAACGCTCTACGTTACAGGGTTTTGTTAAATAATCTTCTGCCCCTAGATCCATACCCCGTCTGAGATCTGCCATAGAAACTTTGGCAGTCAAAAAGATAACGGGAATTGCCAGAGTAGATAACTGTTGGCGTAACATGGACAGCACGCCATAACCATCCATATCGGGCATCATAATATCACAGACAATTAAATCGGGACGATGCTTTTGAGCTAATTTTATGCCAGTTTTGCCGTTGTCTGCTTCTAATGCCTTAAATCCTTCAAATTTTAGACAGTTGAGCAATACCTTTCTAGTTTGGACTTCATCTTCTATAACTAAAATTGTTTGCATATTTAACGGCAATCTGGAAACTAAAATTTTGATTATTTCCAATAAATACTTAAATTGGGGATGGAGTAGTAGCTAAAGATACAATCGCTGCTATCAATAATTGTTCACAATCGCTTAAAAGACTATGGAACAGGGGTCAAATCGACGGACTGATATTGAATTAGCTAATTTACGTCGCCAGCATCAACTAATCCTTAATTCTGTGGGGGAAGGAGTTTATGGCTTAGACACCCAGGGTAATACTACTTTCGTCAATCCTGCTGCAGCATCTCTAATCGGTTGGAAAATGGACGATCTGATTGGCAAGTCGATGCACGCTATTTTGCATCATTCCAAACCCGATGGTTCTTGTTATCCCCGCGAGGAATGCCATATTTACGCTGCTTTTAAGGAAGGAACTGTACGACGAGTTGATAATGAAGTATTTTGGCGCAAAGACGGTACTAGCTTTCCCGTCGAATATATCAGTACCCCGATGCACAATGAGAAAGGCGAATTAGTTGGTTCGGTAGTTACATTTCGCGATATTACCCAACGCAAACTGAACGAGTCTATTTTACAGCAAGCCAAAGAAGAATTAGAACAAAGGGTAGCAGAACGTACCTCAGAACTAAGTCAAGCTAACGAAAAACTAAGAAAACTCGATGAAGTTCGTTCTCGCTTTGTAGCGATGGTTTGCCATGAATTTCGCAATCCATTGAATAATATTTCTTTTTCTGTATCATCTTTAAAACGCTACGATCGCCAACTTTCAGCCACAGAAAAAACTGAGTATCTATCAGATGTAGAAACTAACATCGATCGTATGACGCAAATGACCGATGAATTATTAATCATTAGCGAAATCGAAACCAAGGGAATTAATACTACTCGCGATCGAATAGATTTGGTTGCATTCTGTCAAGAATTAACCGTAGAATTTGCTCAAACTTATTTAGATTACCAAATCCAATTTAATACTAATCTTTTGTCCTTGGAAGTTGAAATAGATTGTCGTTTACTTAGATCTATTCTGACCAATATTTTAACTAATGCGGTAAGATATTCCCCAAGCGATCGAGCAATTCAAATTAAGCTATCTACTAGTAGCGACTTCGTTTTTTTTGCCGTTAAAGATCGGGGTATAGGAATTCCCAAAGAAGATACACAAAGTATTTTTGAGCCTTTTCATCGCGGTAAAAATGTTAGCAACATTCCTGGCACTGGATTGGGTTTAAATATAGTAAAAAGGTTTGTTGATTTTCTAGAAGGGTCAATAAGTATTAGTACAAAAGTGGATCGAGGTACTCAAATAACGATCTCGCTTCCCATACAAAAAAATCTATAAAAAATCCTATTTTTACTAAAACTAATTCAATGTAAAATTACTATGCTCGCTGATAATATACCCAAGAGCTTGTTATTGCCAGAAGTAAATATAAAATTGTATCTAAAGATACCAAGTATCTATCCATTATTTACTTTTTGACCTGCATCTTTACTAGTTAAATAGTTTATTTGTAGCTATCTCAAATCTAGTTTTTATTAAGTAAAAATTGCTACAAACCCAAAATCAACAAAACGTTCTAATTACTAAAATAGCAAAATATTTTTTATAGTTATGGTAATTTCCTCAAGTACAAATGCTACAGATAAATGGGCTAATCTAAGCTCCCAAAGAGGAAATCTGAGCGAGATAGATTTAACTTGTATGATGTGTGGCGGAGTTCATATGACCGCCGATCACTGGAAATTTATGGCAGAAGATATGCCACAAGACCCAGTTGATATGATTGGGGACTTAGCAAAAATGGGCATCTACAAGTCAGATACTTTTAAAATGGCAGATGCGGTCAATGCTGCCGATCTGCGAAAGACGCTGCTATTAAAAGTCGCAGGAAAAGGCGATTCTAAACGTGAAAAGCTCGTTTTAGAACTATGCAAGCAAGCAGGAGGTATAGAAAATGCCTTTGCTGCTGCATTTGGACACAAGGCTGGTGAATTCTTTGGCGATGTAGTGCAAGCTAGCGATTTTAGCCGTCGTCGCTTTCTCAAAAATTTGGCGGTGGGTGCAGCCTTAGTTACCTTGACTAACTGCGCTCCCAAACAGGCAGAAGAACCTGCCACGGTTGATTCAGAAGCTCCTGCTGGTGCGGACAATCTAGAGAAAAAAGACTTGAAGATTGGCTTCATTCCGATCACCTGCGCTACGCCAATTATTATGTCCGAACCCTTGGGCTTTTATAAAAAATATGGCTTCAATGCTGAAGTGGTGAAGATGCCTAGCTGGGGTGCAGTGCGAGATTCGGCGATCGCAGGGGAACTAGATGCTTATCATATGCTAGCACCCATGCCGATCGCCATGACCTTGGGATTGGGTTCGGCTTCATTTGG
>CAYXWE010000075.1:0-4639 GCA_964468145.1 uncultured Pleurocapsa sp. | reverse complement strand
GATGCCTATTTAATGCCCGATCCTTTCAACCAGAGGGCAGTTTTTGAAGAAGCGGGCTTTATCCATAAATTAACCAAGGAACTTTGGCCGGGACATCCTTGTTGCGCCTTTGCTGCTAGCGATGAATGGATATCTGCCAACCCCAATACCTTTAGAGCCTTAAACAAATCCATTATCGAAGCTGCGGGTTATGCCAGCGATCCTGCCAACCGTCCAGAAATCGCCAAAGCAATTTCAGAAAGGGCATTTCTTAACCAGCCTGTAGAGGTAGTAGAAGCAGTACTGACAGGTAATTTTGACGATGGTTTGGGCAATACACAATCCATTCCCGATCGCATTGATTTCGATCCCTATCCCTGGCAAAGCTTTGCTAACTGGATCTCCTCTCAGTTAGTGCGCTGGGACTTACAGGGAGATGGCAAAGTAAAAACGGCGATCGCCGATGGTAAATACGATGAAGTGGGCAAAGAAGTATTTATGACAGACTTAGCTAGGGAATTAGCCACGGAAGTTGGTTTAAATCCTCCTAGCGAAATTTATCGCACCGAAACCCTAGAATTTGATACTTTCGATCCCGCCAATCCCCAAGCTTATGTGGACGAACAAATCAAAAAATACGGCGTTTAGATCGGCGATCGATCGCCAACGACTAATGACTAATGACTAATGACCAACGACCAATGACCAATGACCAACCACCAATGACCAATGACAGTACTTAAAACAACGATAAATAGAGAGAAGAAAGAGAAGTTGCTCGATAACGAAAATGTACAGGCATTATTGTTATTTCTACTTTCCCTCGGAATATTTCTCCTGTTTTGGGAAATAGGGGCAAAAATGAAATTGTTTGCCAAGGGAATGCCCACCGCGTCTTTGACAATTAAAGAGTTGTGGTATTGGGTGACTCATCCTTTTTACAAGAATGGTCCCAACGATATGGGTATTGGTTGGAATTTGCTAGTTAGCTTGAGGCGGGTAGCAATAGGTTATACATTGGCTTCAATAATTGCTGTGCCTTTAGGTATTTTGGTAGGTATTTCCAAAGTTGCGTTTAAAGCCTTTAATCCCTATTTCCAACTCCTAAAACCCGTATCCCCCCTCGCTTGGTTGCCCTTGGGACTATATATCTTCCGCGACTCGGAATTAACGGGGATTTTCATCATCACCATCGCTAGTATCTGGCCAACCCTAACTAATACAGCCTTTGGCGTAGCAAATGTAGACTCTAGCTACCTTAATGTCTCTAAAACCTTGGGCGCATCAAAATGGCGGACTATTTTTAAGGTAATTATTCCTGCTGCATTGCCAAACATTATTTCTGGCTTGCGAATCAGTATGGGTATTTCTTGGCTGGTAATTGTGGCTGCGGAAATGCTTTTGGGTACGGGATTGGGTTACTTTATCTGGAATGAATGGAACAACCTTTACATACCTAATATTTTGGTAGCTATCTTTATTATCGGCATTGTGGGGATTATCCTCGACCAAATCTTTGCCTATCTCGAAAAATTAGTTTCCTTCGGTAAACGATCGTGAGTACTTCATTTTCTAATAAATCGACTGTGATTAAAGACAGTGTTAGCGATGCTCAAATATCTCTGCGTCACATCTCCAAGGTGTTTCCTGGCAGAAAAGGCTGGCTAAATAAAATTACGGGACAAGCAAGTTCGGATTTTGTGGCGATCGAGGATATCAACCTCGATATCGAACACAATACTTTTGTTTCTATTATTGGGCCTTCGGGCTGCGGTAAGTCTACTCTCCTAGACATTATTGCTGGTTTGAGTACCGCTTCTGGTGGCGAAGTTCTAATTAACGGACAAGTAGTAGACAAACCAGGCCCCGATCGCGGTATGGTATTTCAAAACTATGCCCTGATGCCTTGGATGACCGTCAAAGATAATATCAAGTTTGCAGTGGAAACTGTTTTCCCCAAAATGCCTGCCAAACAACAACAGCGCATTATCAAGGAAAATATTCAGCTAGTCGGCTTGGCAGGGGCAGAAAATAAACGTCCCCACGAACTATCGGGAGGAATGCGCCAAAGAGTAGGCATAGCTAGAGCTTTAGCTATAAATCCTCAAATTTTGCTCATGGACGAGCCATTTGGGGCATTAGATGCCCTGACTCGTGGCTTCCTCCAAGATGAGATCGAGCGTATCTGGGAACAACAGCGCAAAACCGCCATCATGATTACCCATAGCATCGATGAAGCCCTGCTGCTATCCGATCGCATCATTATGATGACTAAAGGCCCGGCAGCCCGCATCGACGAAGTATTAGAAGTCCCCTTCCCCCGTCCCCGCGATCGCGCTACCGTCGAAAACCATCCCGAATACTTGAAATTAAAACAAGAGATGGAAGACCATTTATATCGCGAAACTAGGGCGGTAGAAGCAGCAAGGATTAGTCATTAGTTATTGGTCATTAGTCATTGATAGGTACAAAAGACAAACAACAAAAGACAAAAGACAAAAAAAATAAGGAGCAAGAATTATGGCAATTTCAGAAATCACCTCAAAACTATTAGCAGCTAAAAAAGAAAAGGGAATCACCTTTGAAGATTTAGAAAAAGCTGTAGGACTAGACGAAACCTGGGTCGCATCGGTAATTTACCGTCAGGCTAGTGCCAGCATCGAAGAAGCAACCAAAATTGTCACTACTTTGGGCTTACCCGAATCAATGGCAGAGGAATTGACAGTACCACCCCTAAAAGGATCTTTAGAACCTCAAATCCCCACCGACCCCTTGATCTATCGTTTCTACGAAATCATGCAGGTGTACGGAATGCCCATCAAAGCTGTCGTCCATGAAAAATTTGGCGATGGTATTATGAGTGCGATCGATTTTTCTGTGGAAGTAGAAAGAGTCGAAGATCCTAAAGGCGATCGCGTCCAGATTACCATGTGTGGTAAATTCTTACCTTATAAGAAGTGGTAGCTTACTATTTTGTCTCTAGATTAAAGTTGAGTTGGGGCAATCAATTGGTTGTCCTGGCTGGCTTAACTTGCGATCGCTTGGGAAAAATTACAAGTAAGTAAGACAAAAGATTTTTCAGCTTAATTTTTATCGGTCTTCGATCGAATCCAGCCAAATAAATCTCTTAAATCTCTCCAATAAAATCTTAATTCCATCAAAGTAAAGGCTATAGCTGTATACAGTACTAAAAAATGATATGGATCTTCTTCTGAGATTATATATAAGTACCAAAGAAATAAAACTAGGCTTGTACCAATACCTCTTAATAACAAATCAAAGATAAAATTTATCATTTTTACTACTATTTTATTTTTACGCCAAATCATGATACACAATTGTCAAATTATTGAATATGGAAACTAAACCACCCCTACCACCATTCACCCTAGAAACCGCTAAAGCAAAAGTCCAAGCAGCAGAAGACGGTTGGAATAGTCGCAACCCCGAAAAAGTGGCATTAGCCTATACTGTTGATTCTACTTGGCGCAATCGTGCAGAATTTATCAATGGCAGAGAAGAAATAATTGCTTTCTTGAAACGGAAATGGGCAAAAGAATTAGATTATCGCCTCAAGAAAAGACTCTGGAGTTTCATGGATAATCGCATCTCCGTTTGTTTTGAATACGAATGGCACGATGATGGTGGTTTTTGGTATCGCGCCTATGGTAATGAAAACTGGGAATTTGCCGAAAATGGCTTAATGAAACGACGAGAAGCTAGTATTAACGACGTGCCAATAAAAGAATCTGAAAGAAAGTTTCTTTGGGAAAGAAAATAATTGAATTAATAATAATGCGATGTTGTATTTATGGCGATCGCATTTTTGACATTCCCTATTAATCTTAAATATTTAATTCCCTCTTTAATAAAAGCGATCGCCAATTTTACATTCACATTCGACACATTAATTTTCTAATAGTAATAAGAAGTATCAGTCGATATACCCAACCAATCTCCTGAAGGAGTTTCGCCGATCGCATAAATATAAATAGATTCAGATATTCCTATTTCGTACAATCTCATATTTTTCAAGTACTTCTGGATAAATATATTCAATTCTATATACTTTTCTTCTTCTCCTTCTTCTAAATATTCATCAAAAAAATAATTGAAATAAAATACTTGTATAGCATTTGCTTTTTGTAATAACAATTGTATTAGATTTTTTTTAGCTTGAGATGTTTCAATGACATTTCCTATTGTGTTTATACGCCAAGAATTTGAAGTTATTGGTAATTCTGCTTTTTTCAAAACTTTTTTTATTTTTTGCTTTAGCTCCAAGTTTTCCTGTTCTAAACATTCAAATATTCTTACTAAATCTTTTCCAAAAGATAATTTTTCTCCTCCATCGAGCAAAGGACTAATACCAAGCCATTGATTGTTATTGGTAAGACCAACTATTATTTTGAATGAAGTAGAGTAAATATTACTAATTTCATAAACTTCCAATTCATAAAGATCGGTTTCTAATATATCAATCAAAGTATTACAATCTTCAATTATTCCAGGTTGTCCCAAGCTATAAATAAATTCATCTTCTAGATCGCAAATATATTCCTCTATCGTGCTTGGCTTCATAACTTTCAGATCGGTCATTAAATTGACAAAATTACAAATACCTTTTTCCGCTCTTTTCCAGTAAAAAGTTTCTAGTAGC
>CAYXWE010000074.1:6957-10012 GCA_964468145.1 uncultured Pleurocapsa sp. | reverse complement strand
CTTTAAGTTTAGATGCTGTTATCATTTAGCTCCTTTTAAGTTTTGAAAATTAATTCAAAATTGATAGATTAACGGACAACGATATACTAGGCAATGATAAGCGATAAAAATTGTACAAGCTCTTGATCTAATGATGAGATGAGCTAAATCCAATACTATAAACACAAATGAACTCAGGAATCGATTTACAAGGAAGTTTTATCCAAACTCTACAAGACTTTGGACTTTCCCTAGGTTTAGCCAAGGCTATTTGGTTGCCTTTGCCGATGTTACTGATGATTATTGGCGCAACTGTGGGAGTTTTGGTAGTTGTTTGGCTAGAGAGAAAAGTCTCTGCTGCTGCCCAACAAAGAGTCGGCCCTGAATACGCTGGGCCATTGGGAGTACTGCAACCAGTAGCCGATGGTATTAAATTAGTTTTTAAAGAAGACGTTATCCCTGCCAAAGCAGATCCCTGGCTATTTACGATGGGACCCGTGTTGGTAGTAGTACCCGTGTTTTTATCCTATTTAATCGTCCCTTTTGGACAAAACCTGGTAGTAACCGACCTCAATGTGGGTATTTTTATTTGGATCTCATTATCTAGTATTGCCCCCATTGGCTTGTTGATGGCTGGTTATGCCTCCAATAATAAATACTCCCTATTGGGGGGTTTGCGGGCTGCTGCACAGTCAATTAGTTATGAAATTCCTTTAGCTTTATCCGTACTGGCGATCGTCATGATGTCGAATAGTCTCAGTACAGTAGATATTGTCGAACAACAGTCGGGCTATGGGATTTTGGGCTGGAACATTTGGCGACAACCTGTAGGCTTTATTATCTTTTGGATTGCAGCATTGGCTGAATGCGAACGTTTGCCTTTTGATTTACCCGAAGCGGAAGAAGAATTGGTTGCGGGTTATCAAACCGAATATTCAGGAATGAAGTTTGCTCTGTTTTATCTCGGTTCTTATGTCAACCTAGTACTATCGGCATTAGTATTTGCCATCTTATATTTAGGCGGTTGGGAATTCTTTATTCCTCTAGATCGATTAGCAGACTGGATCGGCGTTGCGGAAACTACTCCTTGGTTGCAGGTATTGACTGCTTCTTTGGGTATCATCATGACTCTAGTTAAAGCCTATTTCTTAGTATTTTTGGCTGTCTTGTTGCGTTGGACTGTACCCCGTGTCCGTATTGACCAATTATTAGACTTGGGCTGGAAATTTTTATTACCCGTTTCTTTAGCTAACCTGTTAATAACTGCTGCCCTAAAACTATCTTTTCCTGTGGCATTTGGTGGCTAACTAGATCCCCAATAAATATCTAAAACAAAGTAAAAGTAAACAATCATGTTTAAAATACTCAAACAAGTCCAAGACTATGCAAAGGAAAGTTTGCAGGCTGCCAAATATATCGGTCAAGGATTATCCGTAACCTTCGATCATATGTCTCGTCGCCCCGTTACGGTTCAATATCCTTACGAAAAACTCGTTCCTTCCGAACGCTATCGCGGTAGAATTCACTACGAATTTGATAAATGTATCGCCTGTGAAGTTTGCGTCCGCGTATGTCCCATCAATCTCCCTGTAGTTGATTGGGAATTTGATAAAAAAGCCAAAAAGAAAAAGCTCAACCACTATAGTATTGACTTTGGTGTCTGTATTTTTTGCGGTAACTGTGTAGAATATTGTCCTACCAACTGTCTCTCGATGACGGAAGAGTACGAACTGGCTTCTTACGATCGCCACGAACTCAATTACGATAACGTAGCTTTAGGACGTTTGCCCTACAAGGTAACTCAAGATCCGATGGTGACTCCTCTCAAAGAATTTGCTTATTTACCCAAAGGCGAATCCGAACCCCATGGTTTAGCCAAAGGTGCGCCACGGGCTGGCAGACGACCCGAAGAAATCTTAGAAGAGATTGAAGCCAATAAACCAAAAGAAGAAGCAGCAAAGGAAGGATAAAGAATAAGGGATGAGGAAAGAAAAACTACAGTTTTCTCATCCTTGTTATTTAATTTATTCTTAGTTCAATTAATCAATTTAGTAGAGGGAAAAGTATAGTGAATTTAGCTGAAGGAGTACAGATAGTTTCTTTTGGCATCTTGGCAGTAATGATGATTGGCACGGCTTTGGGAGTTGTATTGCTACCCAAAATTGTCCATTCTGCCTTTTTGTTAGCAGGGGTATTTGTGAGTATCTCTGGTTTGTATATATTGCTCAATGCAGATTTTGTAGCTGCTGCTCAAATCTTAGTCTATGTGGGTGCGGTAAGCGTCCTCATTTTGTTTGCGATTATGCTAGTCAACAAACAGGCAAACTATACTGAGTTACCTGGACGTAAAATCCGTAAGATAGCTACTGCAGTTGTCTGTTTTGGGTTGTTCGCCCTTTTGGGGACAATGGTTTTGGCAACTCCTTGGTCTTTGTCGGGCGCATCTCCCGCATTGGTGGACAATACAGTAATTGCTTTGGGAGAACATTTCTTTAGCGATTATTTATTGCCTTTTGAATTAGCTTCGGTATTACTATTGATGGCAATGGTAGGGGCAATTATTTTGGCACGTCGCGATCTGATTCCCGAAGCGATCGCCACTGAAGATTCTCGTACGACTAGTTTGACTTTACCAGAACGTCCTCGCGAATTGGCGACTTTAAGCGGTGAAGAAAGAGATTAGTAAGTATTTATTTGATGTTCGACTAAAGAAGGAGAAATAAAAAAGAGTGCAATTAGAATATTTTTTGCTATTAGCAGCAGCATTATTTTGTATCGGAATCTATGGACTAATTACTAGCCGTAATGCAGTTAGGGTTTTGATGTCAATTGAATTAATGCTCAATGCGGTCAATTTAAACCTCGTCGGGTTTTCTAACTATTTAGACCCAGAAAATATTCGGGGTCAGGTTTTTACTGTGTTTGTCATTACCGTCGCAGCAGCCGAAGCAGCAGTGGGGTTGGCGATCGTCTTGGCTATCTATCGCAACCGCGACACTATTGATATGGAAGAATTTAATTTGCTCAAGTGGTAATTGTTTTTTAGTGAAATATCAATAAACAAGGAAAGCCGAGA
>CAYXWE010000074.1:0-6857 GCA_964468145.1 uncultured Pleurocapsa sp. | reverse complement strand
TTAATAAACTTGTCAAACACATAACTTTGTACGGCTATATTATCTCCCCAACCTATTGGGAATACCCTCACAGCCTCCTGGGATGGTAGAGCGAGACTTTTCGCCACACCAAGAACAAATATAGTAGCGTTGTTCGTCGCTGAGGCGTTTAACTCCAGCGAAGTTTGCCTTTTCCACCACAACCCCCGTATGCACTCCCGTTTCATAATTGGGAGGGGCGGTAATGCTACGGGGAGTGGCTGTTTGCACTGGGCCATAAAATAACCGAGTACCCTTCATGTCTGCTCCTGCTAGATTGGCTTCGTATAGTACTGTACGAGCGAGGTTGGCTTTTACCAGATCGCAATAGCTGAGATTTGCTCGAACCATATTAGCATCGCTAAGATCTGTCCAGCGCAGATCTTGACTGACCAAATACGCTCCTGCAAGCATGACACCAAAATCAATGACTCTCGTACCATAGGGGCGGTCTTCAGAATATCCGCCACTCCCATCGAGCATGGGTCTGCCCAGGCGGTTATCGCGCTTGAGAGGAGTTAATAAGCGAGATTGAGATAAAAAACGAATTACTTTAGCCTTGCCATTTTCATCAATACTAGAGAGAATCGAGGCGGTGCGCCCTTCTGCGATCGCTCTTTCCTGGGGCCAATCTTCGAGTAAACCTTCTTCGTTGAGAGTGAGATCGGAAATACCCTGAAAATAAGTATCGATGGTTTGTTGTTGGGTAATGCGGTTTTGTTGGATGGTTAGATCTTTAGAAATGACATACTGCGCCCAGGCAACATATACCGCCAAAATTGCAATGAGAATTTGCCCCAAAGCCCCGATCCAGTCTGCCCAAGAGCCAAATTCATCGTATTTAAACTGATTCAACCAATTACCAATATTATTGTAAACCCCTAAATAATTACAAAGACCCGCGATCGCTGCTAAAAAGCCCAAAAATGCTAAAATCGTCCTTCTTTCTTGGGTCGTGAGGAATTTCTGAATCCAACCTTTAACCGAGGTAAATACCACTCCTAAAGAGAGTAACAGGGCGGCGATCGCACTAGTCAAACCCAGCCAGGGGAGGCGAAACCATAAGCCCAACCCCATTAACAATACGGTAATGATAATTAGTTGGGACTGAGAAAAACTGACTTTAGTCCGATTGGGTTTTTTCTTAGCAATAGCGGTACGCTTAATTTCGGTTGCTTCCCCAGACTCCGATTTCCCCAGAGATAACGATTGTTCCTCAACTTCTGCTTTCCCGTTGACTTCTGCTATGGTTTCGGGACTAATGTTCGGCGTAGAATCAGATCTTTCCTTCATTATTTATAGATTATTCAGATAATGAATTATGCTCTACTTATGATCTCATCAATATTGGCAGATTGTAATAGCAAGCTAGTAGCTTCTACAACATTGACGGGGGGGCTAAAAAAGAAACCCTGCATATAACTACACTCCAGGGTTTCTAATAAATTTTTAAGCTGTCTTGATTCTATGCCTTCGGCAACAATTTGTAGATTGAGTCCCTTGCCCAAAGCAATAATAGCATTGATAATCGGTAGATTGTGAGAACTAACGCTCAAGTCCATCGTAAAAGAGCGATCTATTTTGAGAGTATGGAAGGGAAAATCTCTGAGATAGCTAAGGGAAGAGTACCCCGTACCAAAATCATCTATCGACAAAGAAATTTCCATCGCATTTAAGTCTAATAGTATTTGCTTGGCTAAAGCAGTATTTTGCATTGTCGCTGTCTCGGTCATTTCTAGCTCTAAACTGTGAGGATTTAGCTCAGTTGTTTGTAAAACCTGTTTGACTGTTTTTACTAAATCGTTGTTATACAATTGACGGGCAGATAAATTAATGGCAATTTTCAAATAATCTAAACCCATTTCTTGCCAGGCTTTTGTTTGAGCGCAAGCGGTATGCAGTACCCATTCGCCGATCGCAATTATCAAACCATTTTCTTCTGCCAGGGGAATAAAGAGATCGGGGGGAACTAAACCAAGTTCGGGATGCTGCCAGCGTAGCAGAGCCTCCATTTTGACAATTTTATTGGTTGCTGTTTCAATAATAGGCTGATAATACAGAACTAGTTCTTGGTTTTCTAAGGCATTGTGTAAATTATTTTCTATATTTAATAGTCTGTGAGCCTGAGAATTCAACTTTAGGGAGTAGTGTTGATAATTATTACGACCTCTTTCTTTAACCCAATACAGTGCAGCATCGGCGTTTTTTAATAAACTGTCAGCATCAAGGGCATCATGAGGAAAAACCGCAATCCCAATGCTGCTAGTTATATGTAGCTCGTGTCCCTCTATATCGAAGCTGGGTTTGAGAGCGGTTAAAATTCTTTCAGCGATTTGGCTGGCATCTTCTCTGGTTTTGATTTGGGGCAAGAGTAGGGTAAATTCGTCTCCTCCCCAACGGGCAATAATGTCTTCGCTTCTAATACAGTTTTTCAATCTTGCTACGACACTTTTTAGTAGTGCATCCCCGATGGCGTGACCCAAAGTATCGTTGATAGTTTTAAAGCGGTCTAAATCCAAAAACATCACTGCCAGTATTTCTTGAGTCTTAGCGACTCGACTCAAAACCTTGGCTAATTCGCGATCGAATAGAGTGCGGTTGGGTAAATCCGTTAGGGAATCGTGAAAAGCCTGATGTTGAATAATATCTTGAGCCTTTTTGTGTTCGGTAACATCCCTAAAACTCCAAACTTGGGTCGCCATACCTTCATATAGCTCCTGCGTTTGAGAATAGCACTCGACAATCTTGCCATTTTTTAGCTCTAGACGGTCATAATTCTCCCAAGTAAACTGAGTATATCTATCTTTGAGGTCGTTGGCAAAGGGTTCGGCAAGTTCGTGTAAAATCAGAGTCGATATTTGTTCGCAATCGAGAATCAGGGAATTAGGAAGACCCCAAATATCAATAAATTTTTGATTGTAGTCAATAATCTTGCCACCATCATCTAAAACCAGAATGCCATCTGCGGTAGCTTCTAGAGTAGTTCTCAGCAAACAAAGAGATTTTTTTAACTGTTGGTTTACCTGAAGCAGGGCTTCGTTTTGCTCGCTCAACTGTCGTTCTTGTTGATAGCATTTTAGGGCTTCTTTGACCGTCAAAATCAGATCGGTTTCATTCCAAGGCTTGCTCACGTAGCGATAGAGAGCATTAGCATTAACTAAGTTACCGACTGCAGCTGCATCCGCCTGTCCAGTTAATAGAATTTTTAAACTATGGGGATATACGTCATGTAGTTCGATTAATAATTCATCACCCGTCATTGCTTTCATGATCTGATCGCAAATAATCACGGGAATGTCGATTCCTTTGGCGGTCAACTCTTCACAAAGAGCGATCGCTTCAGCACCACTATCAACTAATTCAATATCGTACTGTTGACCGAGAGAGCGTTTTAACTGTTCTCCCAAACTATTCAAAATGAGAGGCTCATCGTCAACGCAGATAATTGCTGAGTTTATTTCTTCGGTAGCAAGCAATAAATTATTAGATCTATTTTGTGGTGAAACAGTGTGATTTTTAGCTATATTTCTGTTCATAGTTAAATCGATCCAGGTTAAAAATTAATTTATTGACCGAATTTAACCTGTTATTTTTTAAAGGATCGCTCGGATATGCCTTATTTTAAAAGTTCCCCAAATCTTAGTAAAAATTATCACTACCGATAGATAATTACGGAAAAACGCCTCAATCTTGCCGTTGAAAATATCTTGGTACAAACTAGATTTATGGTTTTAGTAAATTTTTGCCCTGATGAATAATTCTCCATCTCAAATCGAGGCAACAACAGCAGACAGAGCGAAGGTAACGCTAAATATCGTTGATAAAATACGTCGCTCTCAAGATATTCAAACAATTTTCAAGGTAACTACTCAAGAATTACAGGGTTTATTAAAGTGCGATCGCCTAATTATTTATCAGTTTAATGCTGACTGGAGCGGTCAAGTAGTTGCGGAGTCGGTTGCTGCAGGTTGGATATCTTTGCTCAAACAAAATCAAGATAACAAACTCGAACAAAGCGGACATATTCACCAAGATCGCTGTCTGCTCAGGGATTGGACTGAAGGAGATATCCTCCAACGAGATAGTTTTTTGCAAGAAACCCAGGGAGGAAAATATGCTCGCGGTCAGAAATTTACTGCTGTAGATGATATTTATACCAAGGGTTTTCCCGATTGTTATGTCAGATCTTTAGAAAAATATCAAGCCAAGGCTTATTTATTAATCCCGATTTTTCAAGGCAAACAGCTTTGGGGTTTACTTGGTGCATACCAAAATGATAGTCCGAGAGTCTGGCATACTTGGGAGATTGATTTGATGGTGCAAATATCGAGTCAGTTAGCTATAGCTTTGCAACAAGCAGAATATGTTAGTCAACTAAAGTTGCAAACCAGAAGTTTAGAAATAACTGTTAAAGAGTTGAAACTCGCTCAACAACAGCTAATCCAACAGGAGAAATTGGCTGCTTTGGGACAGTTAGTTGCAGGAGTGGCTCACGAAATAAATACTCCCCTGGGTGCAATTAGAGCCTCGGCTGGTAATAGTAATAAAGCTTTGATGGCTGCAATTGCTGAGTTGCCTCAACTATCCCAATATCTCGATCGAGAAGAGCAAGATACTTTCTTCCAGTTATTAAATAAGGCGATAGAAAATACACCGATTCATTCTTCTAGGGAAAAACGTCCCCTCAAACGAAAAATTACCGATCGCCTTAAAAAAAATGATATTAGTAATGCGCGAAATATTGCGGATCTACTAATTGATATTGGCCTCCTTAATGAGGAAGAGATTGAGAATTATAGATCTTTGTTACAGCACGAGCGCGTAGACTGGATCTTAAATTTAGTCTACAATTTAACTCGTTTGTTGGGAAACAATAAAAATATTGCTACTTCAGTGGAAAAAGCTTCTAAAGTTGTTTTTGCTTTGAAAAATTATGCCAGATTTGATAGTAGTGAAGAAAAAAGATTGTCTCAAATTCAAGATGGGTTGGAAATAGTATTAGAAATCTACCACAATCAAATAAAGCACAAGATAAAAGTAATCCGTCAATATCAAGAACTACCAGTAATATTTTGCTTCCCCGACGAACTGATTCAAGTGTGGACTAATTTAATTCATAACAGTATTCAGGCGATGAACGACGGGGGAAAACTAACCATAGTCACCAAAGTAGAAAACCAGGGTATTGTGGTAGAAATTAGAGATTCGGGAACTGGTATTCCCGATAATATTAAGGAGAAAATTTTTGATGCTTTTTATACTACCAAACCTGCAGGGGAAGGAAGTGGTTTGGGATTGCATATTAGTAAAAATATCATTGACAAACATAACGGGCGTATTACCCTAGAAAGTGAGCCAGGAAATACTAAGTTTACTATTTGGCTGCCAATCGAAAATCAACAATAAACAAATTATTAATTATCGATTATGTCCGAATCCGCGATTATATGCGTTGATGATGAAGTTATTATTTTAGATAGTTTGAAAGAGCAGCTAAAGCGTAAATTTGGCGATCGCTTTATTTACGAGATGGCGGAAAGTGCCGAAGAAGCTTGGGAAATAGTTGAAGAACTATATGAAGATGATATTCAAATTATTGCCATTGTTTCTGACTGGTTGATGCCAGGAACTAAAGGGGATGAATTTTTGATTCAGATACACGAACGCTTTCCCAATATAGTCAAAGTGATGTTGACGGGTCAAGCGGATGAAGATGCGATCGCCAGAGCCAAAGAAGAAGCCGATCTTCATGCCTGTATATACAAACCCTGGACGGAATCGGAGTTGACTGAGGTTATTGTTACAGCATTACCTAATTAATTTAGAGCGAAGAGATTGTATCGTTTTACTTTGGAATTGAGACAAATAACTAGACCTATGGGCATGAATGATTTTGACAATCCCATGCTTATGGTTTTTTGTCCTTTGTTCTTCGCCAAAAGCCATCACATCCACTAAGAGAATAATTTATGATAAACTATATGCAAATTAACCTATTACAGCACTTACGCTGGCGTGATTTTACTAGATTTAAGTTTATTATCTTAACCGTAAGTGCGATCGCCCTATCCATTTTAGTTCTGTTCTTCAATCAAGCTACTCATGTCCGCGCTTCGACACTGGGTAGCCCATCATACCAAACAACCAAAGCTTTTCAGGAATATCAACCCCGATATACAGTCGCCGAGATCGATCCGAGTAATTATGGCGATCGCTATAAGACTGATGTGCGGGGTAACGTTCTTAGCAATGAGGCTATTGCAGTATTACACGAAACTGTTGGCTCTGCTTCTAGTGCGATTAATACTTTTAGAAGAAGCAATAGTCAAGATAGCCAACAAGCAAGCTATCATGCTCTAATTACCCTTGATGGCACAATTATTTATCTCGTTCCTGCAGAAAAACGGGCTTTTGGTGCGGGGAATTCAGCTTTTAAGGGTGCGATGGGAATTGAAACCGTACAAACTAATCCTAATTTGCCAGCATCGGTTAATAATTTTGCCTATCATATATCCTTAGAAACCCCCGTCGATGGACGAAGGAAGTCGGGTAATAGTTACCATAGTGGCTACACCGATAATCAGTACAAGTCTTTAGCCTGGCTTATTGCTCTTAGTAGTATTCCCGACGAGCGCATTACCACCCACAAAGATGTGGATTTATCTGGTCATAGATTCGATCCTCGAAGTTTTGATTTTGAAAAGTTCTTTGCTGTATTGCATGGCTATCGCCAGCCTATGCAGGTATCTAGTTATTAGTTATTAGTCATTAGTTGTTAGTCATTAGTCATTGGTTATCAGTTGTTGGATAAAATCTAGTCTTGTAGTAAGATAACGACC
>CAYXWE010000073.1:0-10076 GCA_964468145.1 uncultured Pleurocapsa sp. | reverse complement strand
AAAGTATTTACTGAAAAATAAATCTATCGAGCAAATTACTGGGGTCGATGTTTCTTATCGTGTCTTAGAAATAGCAAAAAAAAGACTCAAGCTGGAGGATCTACCTTTTCACCAAAAAGACAAGATTCAGCTTATTCAAGGTTCATTAACTTATCGAGACAAACGTTTTAATGGCTATGATGGGGCGACGTTAATTGAGGTTATCGAACATTTAGACCCCAATCGTCTTACTGCTTTAGTCAGAGTCGTTTTTGAATTTGCTCGACCGCGATTAGTTATCGTAACTACCCCTAACATTGAATACAATATACTTTTTAAATTATTACCCAGTAGCAAGCTACGCCACAGAGATCATCGCTTTGAATGGACAAGACAAGAATTTCAGGATTGGGCAAACGATGTGGCAAGTAGGTTTAATTATCGAGTAACTTTCCAGGGTATTGGAGAACAAGATGAACAAGTTGGTACGCCCACCCAAATGGCAATATTTATAAGTTTATAAGTAAGAATTAGTGGTAATCGCTTTAACTAGAAATTTTAATGCAAATTACTATCCCAGAATTATCTTTAATTATTTTAATTGGCGCATCTGGTGCTGGAAAATCTACTTTTGCCCGTAAACATTTTAAATCTACCTCTATTCTCTCTTCAGATTATTTTCGGGGTGTGGTATCTGATGATGAAACTGACCAAACAGCCACTAAAGATGCTTTTGATGTTTTACATTACATTACAGCTAAACGATTAGCAGCGGGAAAGTTAACGGTAATCGATGCAACCAACGTACAGCCAGAAAGTCGTAAACCATTAATCGCTCTTGCTAAAAAATATCATTGTTTTGCAGTGGCAATAGTTTTCGATTTACCAGAGTCAATATGTCACCAAAGAAATAAACAAAGACTAGATAGACAGTTTGGTTCTCATGTAGTCAGAAATCACACTCGTAGTTTAAAGCGATCGCTCAAAAATTTAAAACGCGAAGGTTTTAGATTTATCTATAAACTTTCTTCTATTGAGGAAATTGAAGCGACAGAAGTTTTTATCCAACCAATGTGGACAAACCGCAAACACGAACGGGGTGCTTTTGACATCATTGGTGATGTACATGGTTGCTGTGATGAATTAAAGCAATTATTACAAAAACTTGGCTACATAGCAAAAGTAAATAATGGCAGTGAAAATTCTTTTTGGAACTATCCCGTTTACCAACATCCTCAAGGACGCAAAGCAATCTTTTTGGGAGATTTAGTCGATCGCGGTGAAAGGGTTTTAGAGACTCTCAAGCTAGTGCACAATATGGAACAAGCTGACTCTGCTCTTTGTATTTTAGGTAATCATGAAAATAAATTGATGCGGAAGCTTGACGGCAAAAACGTTAAGCTCAATCATGGTTTAGAGCAAACTGTGGCGGAACTAGACACCATAACACCAAAACAGCAGCAAGAAATTAATACCTGGCTCAAATCTTTAATCAGTCATTATGTTTTAGACGATGGTAAGTTAGTTGTCGCCCATGCAGGACTAAGAGAAGAATTACAGGGTAGGGGTTCGGGTTACGTTCGTAACTTTGCCTTGTATGGTGAAACTACGGGAGAAATAGACGAGTTTGGTTTACCTGTTCGTTACCAGTGGGCAAGAGAATATCAAGGTAAAGCCATGGTTGTGTACGGTCATGTTCCTGTATTAGAAGCTCAATGGCTCAACAATACAATTGATATTGATACAGGCTGTGTCTTTGGTGGCAAACTCACTGCTTTGCGCTATCCCGAACGAAAATTAGTTAGCGTCAATGCTGCTAAAACATACTGCCAACCAGTAAAACCCCTCGATGCCGAAACCAGTGCTGAAAATATTCAACAGCAGGAAGATGTTTTAGATATTGAAGATGTAACTGGTAAACGATTTATCTCCACCCGAATACATCGTCAAATTACTATTCGAGAAGACCAAAGCATTGCTGCCTTAGAAGTGATGAGTCGCTTTGCAGTTAATCCTAAATGGCTTATATACCTTCCACCTACTATGTCTCCCGTAGCCACATCTAAACTGCCAGAATATTTAGAGCATCCTACTGAAGCTTTTGCTTATTACCAGCAACATAATATAGAGCGAGTTATCTGTGAAGAAAAACACATGGGTTCGCGGGTTATCATCGTTTTGTGTCGCAATATCGAAGTAGCAGAAAAACGTTTTGGTGTAACAAATGAAGGAATTGGCATCTGTTATACCCGTACTGGTAGAAGGTTTTTTAATCACCATGAGCTAGAGACCAAATTACTTGCTCGTCTCAATACAGCTTTAGAACAAAGTAATTTTTGGCATAATTTCAATACTGATTGGATCTGTTTAGATTGCGAATTAATGCCTTGGTCAGCTAAAGCGATTGAACTACTCAAACAACAATACGCCCCCGTTGGTATAGCAGCTCTCAAGGGATTGAGTACGGCAGTCGATGTTTTGCAGCAAACACAAAATAGAGGTATTGACCTAGGTAATCTTTTGACTCGCTATAAACAAAAGGCAGAGTTGCCCGATAAATATATTCAAGCCTATCGACAATACTGTTGGTTGGTAAATAGTGTCAACGATCTTAAACTCGCACCGTTTCATATTTTGGCTACCGAAGGAGAAGTTCATATCGATAAATCTCATAGTTGGCATATGGAAAAAATTGCCGAATTTTGTCGCCATGACCAACAAATTTTACAGGCGACTAACTATAAAATTATCAATCTAAATAGTACATCTAATATAAATGCTGCAACTACTTGGTGGTTGAATATGACTAATGCGGGGGGTGAAGGCATGGTAGTCAAACCAATGGATTTCATTTGTCGCCAGGGAAATAAATTAATTCAACCAGCAGTTAAATGTCGAGGTGCAGAATATCTCAGGATTATTTATGGTTTGGAATATTCTTTACCCGAACATTTGCAACGACTCAAACAACGAGGCTTGAGCAAAAAGCGATCGCTCGCACTCAGAGAATTTGCTCTTGGGATTGAGGCTTTAGAGCGTTTTGTTGGTAACCAACCCTTGAGGAAGGTTCATGAATGCGTGTTTGGAGTTTTGGCACTCGAAAGTGAACCTGTCGATCCCAGATTGTAATCTAATATTTTCTGCTTTTGGCTAAACTTCCTCGATCTTATCGTGGAAAAACAGCACGATAAGCTTCAACTCCTTCGTAACCGTAACGGTTGTAGCCTTTAGTTTGAATCAACTCCTCTAGATAGCGCATTCTTTCTTCTGAAGCAGGATGACTTGATAGCAAAGTTTCGGCAGCATTAGATTTTCCTTTCAATCGTTTTAGTTTTGCCATCACATTATACAAACCATCAGCAGAATAGCCAGCAGCATCTAATACCCTCAGTCCTAAAATATCAGATTGTTTTTCTTTGCCTCTGCTAAAGCTTCTACTGAGTAATGCGTCTCCAATTTGGGCAACTGTACCTACTTGCCGACCAGCCAAACTACCTATCAGATTGGCAGCCGTGCCACTAAGGGCAGATTCGCCCAATCTTTTATAGCTATGAGATAAAACAGAATGAGCGACTTCATGTGCCATTACTCCTGCGAATTCTGCTTCGGAGTCCATTAGCTGCAGCATACCTGTATGAAAGAATATTTTACCGCCAGGAAGGGCGAATGCGTTGGGCGTAGGGTCTTCAACAATATAAAACTCATAGTCAAATTCGTCTCTGCCCATTAATTTGGCTAGTTTTTGACCGATATCGTTAACGTACTTTAACTGCTCGGTATTGGACACCATATTAGACTGAGCTTTAATACTTTGAGAGAAAGACTGTCCCGCGCTTTTTTCTCCTGCGAGCAACATCTGACCAATTTGTAATGCCACCGATTCATTTCCTGTTGCTACCTGACCAATTCCGCCTAAAACTCCAGATACAGCAATTTTTGATTTAAGCTGGCTTTGGTACTGTTGAAAATATTTATCGGCTGCTTTGTCATAAGCAGAAGCATGGGGTGAATTGGGATAAGTTTGAGCGAATTCTCTAGCTGCGATCGAAGCTTCTAAAGGTTTATCGTAAAGCAATAATAGATCGATTTGAGTATCAATTATTTCTTTATTATCGGGATACATTTGAGCAGCTTTTTCAATCACAGATAGAGCTTTCTTTTCCTCAGCATAAAGATCGTGAGTATCCGCTAGCAGAATATGACCGGGTACAAAAGCGGGATATTCTGATACTAATTTTTGTAAAGGAACAAAGATTCTGTTGGTGACTTCTTTGTCATCTGCAGGATCGTCCTCGATCGCCTGATTTGCTGTATTCCAATATTCTTGACCTCTGGCATCTAATTGAGATAGATCGTTAATCGCTGGAGGTGTTGATTGGACAGAACTAAAATTAGGCTTAACTCGCTGTTGGATTTGCTGCGATCGAGATAAATCGCCTTTTTGATAGAAACGATCTGCTTCTGCTAAAGTGTTGTAATAATTGGCATTGAAGTTTGGAGCATTGGTCTGACTAATAGTTAGGGTACTATTTCTGGTAGGAAATAATGAATTTGGCGTTTGACTATGAACCGCACTAGTAGATGAGATCGCCACAGTAAAACTTAGCAATAGAAGTATTAGGTTTTTTTTGGCAATTAGTTGGTGCAAACTTACCATAGTGAATCAACTTTAAATAGAACTTATTTTGTATTAATAGACGTTATCTAAGCTAAAAAGTTTTATCCTCACATAAATTAATTGACTGATGTTACGCACTCTTTAGTAAATGGCTTAATGAGGCTTAATACCGATAATAG
This sequence comes from uncultured Pleurocapsa sp., assembly GCA_964468145.1. Classification (GTDB taxonomy): domain Bacteria; phylum Cyanobacteriota; class Cyanobacteriia; order Cyanobacteriales; family Xenococcaceae; genus Waterburya. Next base: position 5,300 of record CAYXWE010000073.1, on the reverse strand, counting down.
CGCGATGACGGGGATCGCTGGGGACAGTGGTTTTGTAATCGAAACCTATTTCTTCTATAGCTGCCTCAACATCAAAAGTATAATAATCATCGCTCCAAGGTTCGGTACTTTTCATGAGGGTAAATAGTACTGGGGGCAAATTTTGAATGACAGCGGAGGCGGGATTATTGTCTACGATTCCAATAACACCTCCTGGTTTAAGGATGCGTAGCACTTCTGACAAGATTTCTTTGGTTGCTTGACGGGGTAATTCGTGGATGACAAATTGTAGAGTAACTAAATCTAAGGAATTGTCTGCTAATCCTGTGGATTCTCCTAAGCCATGCAGCCATTGGGATATTTCCTGGTTTGTATCCTTAGTTTGGGCTACTGCCAGCATATAGGGAGATAGATCCAAACCAATAGTCTCGATCGGGTTATCTTGTTTTTGGTCGAAGTAACGGTGTAGTGCCAGAGTAGAAATACCCACAGAACAACCCAGATCGAGAATCTTAGTTATGGGTGCAGAAATATACTCTGCTAGCACCCGATAAAAACTGTGGCGTAATCTTTGCTGGGCTTCTTGCCAAGTGATATCTTCATCTTTCCATACTCGCAAAGCCATGGAATAGGTAGCCGATCCTGCTTCATAGGCAGCCTGCCAGCAAAGATTGCCCTCGTCGTAGGCATGAAAGGGTACTTGATAATAGTCGGGATAAACTAAATCATTATTGGTAATAGAATCTAGCAAATTCTTGGCATCGGATTGTTCCAATTCTCGATAGTTATTGCGCCAGGGAATACCATTTTTTTCCGCAGTCTGGATTAATACCCGTCGTGCTTGCCGTTGCATAATGCTATAGATGGGTTTAGTTTTGATGAGTAAATTAACAAAACGAGAGAGTAAATCTTCTCCTGCCCAATCTGGTTTTAGTTTATCGGTAGAAATCACAGTAACTTAGAATCGAAAAGTCATATAGGGTATGTAAATCAGAGTTTACGCCAAAAAAGAGCATCACGGCAAATATCAACTTTTGCCATGATGCTGGGGAAAAATTATAGTCGATCGCGATTAATCGGAAACTAAAATAACGTGCATTTGTGTTCTACCGCGAAAATTTTGTTCGTAGATTTCTGCTACATCAGAAAGCTGACTGGCAATCTTTTGTAGCTTCTCTTTTCCGAGATGGACGAATGCTTTTTCGCGCCCTTTAAATCTCATGGAAAATTTTACTTTATTACCATCAGATAAAAAATTGCGTGCGTGTCTGAGTTTGGTTTGTAGATCGCCAACGTCAGTGCAGTATCTTACTTTTAGTTCTTTAACTGCATTCTCTTTCTGATTTTTCTTGGCTTGAGACTCTTTCTTTTGTAGTTGATATTTATATTTGCCGTAATCAATCAACTTGCAGACGGGGGGAGATGCTTTTGGCGCGATTTCTACTAAATCTAGCTGCTTTTGTGTGGCGAATTCTAAAGCTTGCTGTAGGGAGCGAATACCAACCTGTTCTCCGCTGTCATCGATCAGTCTGACTTCTTGCGCTCGAATTTTATGATTAATTCTATGCTTGTCTTGGTTTTGTAATGGTTTGATAAATTTACTTCTTCTCGATCTTCTCAAAAGATGCTCCTTAACGTTGTTACTATTTCGATCCTAGCTCAGGATCGATAATCTCGCAAAAATATATTTATTTAATAAATTAAAAGCGATCGCCTACCATTTAAAAAAATACGGGGTAAATTGAAATTATTAAGTTAATCTTATTAAATTAAATAAACTAAATAAATATGGATATGTCTTCAGAAAAATCCCCATCAAGACCGACATCATCTTTTCAAAGACTTTGGTTTCTTCACTGGATTATGGCTGGTTGTTTTTTAGTTCTTTACTTAGTTGGTGTTGTCATGTCTCGACTCTCTTCTGAGATGTCTTTAAGAGGTTATTTATTTGATTTTCATAAATCTATTGGTGTATTAGTTATGGGATTGCTATTGCTGAGGATACTTTTTTTACTTCAAGTGTACGGACGCAAATATCTCAAGCGTCAGCCCAAGATTAAAAAGCAATGGATACAGAGTTTTACTTTACACTTTCTACTTTATCTATTTATGACGATCGTTCCTTTGAGTGGTTTTCTTTACTCCAACTCTGGGGGACATGGAGTAGCCTTATTTGGCATAGCCATGCCCCATTTGTTTGCCAAAAATCAAGCTTTGTTTCCCTTTGCCAAAAGCATACATTTCTGGCTGTCTTATACATTTCTAGCTTTTATTGTGCTTCACGGTTGGGAAAATTATCGTTTTATTCAAAATTTTCGCAAGCGTTTTTTCAAACTAAAAAATAGTACAAATTAAATTCATCAAACCCAATCATCATCATCATCATCTCGGTCAAAATCATTTTGAGTTGTTGAATCTCCTTCGTAGTTAGATGATACAGGCGATTGAAGATCCACAAGTGGTGGGCGATCGCCCGTATCGAAGTCTCCATTATTAGATGCAGTATCTTCGTCTTCTAGTTCATCATCCTCATCAAATCGATCGTCATCAAATTCCCTATCTTCTGGGGAGTAAGATTCATTTTCTACTGTCTCTGGTGCACTATAAACAGGTACGGGTAAAATATCTGCGGGTTTTTGACCGTCTATTTCAGTTACAATCAGGTCATCAATATAAGCTAAAAATAAATTCCCCCGAACGTCACAAACCGTCGCCGAATAAGATACCTCCGATTTTTCTGCGGTAAATAGTTCGCTAATAAATCGAGAAGGATTCACTTTATTTTCCTCTCCATTTATCCCCAAAAGAATATATTCGTTACCCGTTCTTTTGTGTCTAACAATTGTAGTCATAATATTTTATTCAATTACCCCCCGTGATTGCGAGGATCGGTATTATCGGTGACTTTAACCTTTGGTTCAAACTGAGAAACCTGTCCTGTTTTGTTGGCATAGGGAATGGGATTATGAGCCACAAGAGCATCGAGATCCGCTTCCAAAATCCCCTTGGGTTGTTCGCCAATAGATTCGGCGATCGCATTTCCTGCAGAGTCCATAAATACAAAGTGAGGAATACCATCAACTCGGTAGCGTAACATTTCAGGCAGCCATTTAGTATTATCGACGTTGAGCATCACAAAATTAACGCGATCGCCGTAGTTACGTTTGATTTCTCCCAAATCCCCTGCCATTGCTTGACAGCTAGTACACCAGTCAGCATAAAACTCAGTTAAAGTAGGCTTATTATTGCTCAATGCGACATCTAAAGCAGTCGATTGTTTGACCTGAGATTCTAAAGAAAAGGGGCTGCTTTGGCTTTTTAAGCCCACAAACAAGGCTACGCTCAAAACAACTGCAGCGATTGCGATCGCTGTATTGCGGACTAAATTGTTGGTAGTAGATTCGGTTTTTGCTTCGCTCATGATTTTAGATCGATTTTTTGGTATGTATTTTTATATTTTGATGTAGATTGCGATCGTAGTTATTATTATCCATAACCAACCTATGAAAAAACGGGTAACGCTAAATTTTCCTAAAACTGCGATCGGGATGCCCATTACTTATCGTTTGGCAAAAGATTTTAATGTCGCAGCTAATATTATTCGCGCCCAGGTTGCTCCCAACCAGATGGGTAAATTGGTAGTGGAATTGCAGGGAGACATCGATCAAATCGATGCTGCAATTGAATGGATGAGAATCAGGGATATTAAGGTTTTTTCTGCCAGTGGCGAAATCGCGATCGATCGCGATCTTTGTGTAGACTGTGGATTGTGTACGGGAGTATGCCCTACCCAGGCTTTGATAATGAATCCTGAAACTTTTCGCCTCGATTTTCGGCGATCGCGCTGTATTGTATGCGAACAGTGCATTCCCACCTGTCCCGTGGTCGCTATTTCCACTAATATTTAAACTACCTACTAGATCCTGAATGGAAATTTTAATCGTTGAAGACGAACGAGAAATAGCCGAAATTATTCGAGACTGCCTAGAAGCAGAAGGGTTTACCTGTCGCGTCTGTCACGATGGTAATTCTGCTTTGAGAATGTATGGCGAACATCAGCCAGACTTAGTTATTCTCGACCTCAGACTACCTGGTATCGATGGTTTGGAAGTATGTACCCAAATCCGCGCCAAACCAGTCGCCAACGACCCCTATATTTTGATGTTAACCTCTAGGGGAGAAGAAATAGACCGCATTATCGGTTTATCGACGGGGGCGGATGATTACTATATCAAACCCTTTAGTCCTAGAGAATTGGTAGCCAGGGTTCGAGCCTTACTACGTCGCCGTATGCGAGAAGGCGATCGCTTGAAATTAATCCGCACCAAGTCTTTTACTATCGATCTAGAACAGCATTGTGTCAATCGTCATCTTGACGAAGATTCTGCCAAGCAACTAGATTTATCGTCTTCTGAATTTAAGCTAATGGCTTTGTTTGTCAAGCACCCTGGTAGAGTATGGGAAAGAGGACAGTTAATTGAAAAACTGTGGGGAGATGACTTTTTTGGCGAAGAACGAGTGATCGATACTCACATCGCCAGATTGCGCAAAAAAGTCGAACCTGCTGCAGGAAAACCGAGGTTTATTCAAACGGTTGTGGGAGTGGGTTATAAGTTTGAGGATTCTTGATCGATCGGTAACCCCACTTTATTTAGCTTGAGCTACTTAGGATGTTTTAGGGAGACTTTCACTGTTCTTTGAAATGCGTTCGGGTGTGAATTTTTAGTGTCCGCTTCAATGCTATCTTAAAAATATAAATATTTAAAATAGGTTAATTGTTATGAGTAGACAAAAAATAACTTTTCCAAATGGTTTGGAATGTTACTATCTCAGTAGCAAAGAAGAAACAGAATTAATCTTTTCAGAAATATTTACCGAACAGCAATATCTCAGCAATGGCATTATTATTAATGAAGGAGATTGTATTTTTGACGTTGGGGCAAATATCGGACTATTTTCACTATTCCTAAGTAGACTTCATAAAAACCTAAAAATTTATGCTTTAGAACCCATCAAGCCAATTTTTGAAGTTTTGCAAGAAAATGTAGAGCTACATTCTCTACATAATATTTATCTACTTAATTATGGTTTAAGTTCAAAAAATAATTCTGAGCAATTATTTACTTTTTATCCCAATATGGCTGGAAATTCAACAACTAAGCCTGAGGAAAAATTAGAACAGCGAGATGCAATGAACCAAATACTCAGCCAGGAACAAGTAGAATATTTTTTTCAAAGCTCTACAGTTAAGGGAAAACTTAAAACATTATCTTGCGCGATTGATGAATTAGAAATTGATTCAATTGACTTGTTAAAAATAG
>CAYXWE010000072.1:0-10118 GCA_964468145.1 uncultured Pleurocapsa sp. | reverse complement strand
TAGAAGTTAATGAAAAACTAAAACGGATTGGTTTATCCATCAAGCAAGCAACATGAACCTAGCGATAATAGCAACCCTAGGATACGGATTGCTCTCTAGTTTGGGAGGAATTTGGGGTTATATCAAGTCCAAAAGCAAGCCTTCGTTAATTTCGGGATGTCTTAGCGGTATTTTGTTGATTGCTGCTGCTGCAATACAAATACAGGGTAACGATTTCGGATTACTGCTTGCTAAAGTCGTCACCCTGTTATTAATTATCGTATTTACCATCCGTTTGATTAAGACAAGTAAGTTCATGCCCTCTGGCTTGATGTTGATAGCGGGAATAGCTACCTTTAGTTGTCTATTTGTATAATCAAGCTAGGGTTTCGGGACAATAGCCCAAACCTTTAGTAAACTGCTGACGAAACGCCTCGATGTCTTTCGTATCGGGTTTTCCGTGAGAAACTACAGCCACCTGATAACGACGCATTACCTCAACGGGAGATTGTCCTGTCTCTAAACTCCAAAACACCATTTTCAGGCGCATTTCTGGATTGTAGGTAATACCCAATTCAGACATAAAAGCCCTAAAGTTTCCATGCAATTTAGGTTCTAGAGCTTGAGGAAAACACACTTTCACAATCCAGCCATCTATCTGATGGATTACTGTTAAAGAAGCATTTGCGGTATGCTCCATATTGCGGAGATATTCAATTGTTCTTAAAGTTACACTGGCATTAGCCAGAAAATAAAGATAGTCCATAAACACCATTTTCGCGGAAGCTTATATATAGTCTGGCAATAAAAGTGCTAGTTGCGCTTGGGGAAAAGCACCCGATCTTTTAAATTTGCTATAGGGGTTATTACCCAAATACGATCGTTTAATATAAACCCATTACCTAGTATGAACGAGGATTTTTTACTCTCTAGCTATACTTACGAATTACCTCAAAACTTAATTGCTCAAGATCCTGCTACTCCTAGAGATAGTTCGCGCCTACTGATAGTAGATTCACCGATTTCCTGTCAACACGGGATCTTCCGAGACTTGACCGCATGGCTCAAATCGGGAGATTTACTGGTATTAAATAATACTCGCGTGATTCCCGCCCGCTTGTATGGAAAAAAAACTACAGGATCTCAAGTAGAAATTTTACTGCTAGAAGAAAAATTAGACAACTGTTGGTTGGCTCTAGTCAAGCCAGGAAAACGTTTTACACCAGGAGCGAAAATTATTTTTGAGGCTTCAGGCGATCGCAATACCGATCGAGATCGACTTCAAGCAGTGGTAGTCGATCGCCACGGAGCTACAGGAGGGCGTACTTTACAGTTTGAACTCCCCGAAGGCAAGACTTTGTGGGACTATCTTGAAGATTATGGAGAATTGCCTCTACCGCCATACATTAATGAAAACAACGATCCAGGCGATCGCTATCAAACAGTATATGCAGAGCAACCAGGGGCGATCGCAGCACCCACTGCAGGATTGCATTTTACTCCCGAATTATTAGAGCAACTACAGCAGCAGGGTGTAGATCTGACCTACATTACTCTCCATGTAGGTGTTGGTACTTTTCGTCCCGTCGAAACAGAAGAGATTCTCAATCACACAATGCACCAAGAATGGATTGAGGTAGACTGCGAAACCGTGGCCAAAATCGAAGAAACCAAAGCCAGAGGCGGACGAGTTTTTGCGGTAGGTACTACTGCTATCAGAGCAATTGAAGGCGCAGTCAAAGAGTCAACATCGGGCAAATTACAGCCATTTCGAGGCAAAACTGATTTATTTATTTATCCAGGTTACAAATGGCAGATAGTCGATGGTTTGATTACCAATTTTCATTTGCCAGGCTCTAGTTTATTGATGTTAGTTAGTGCTTTAATCGGCAGAAAACGCCTACTGAGCCTCTATCAAGAAGCGATCGCTCTTAACTACCGTTTCTATTCTTTTGGCGATGCCATGCTGATTTTACCCCAACATCAGTAGTAAGTTTATGCAGGATTGACAAATTCTAGTTTTAATATGCTATGATTATCTAGCTAATCTGGGTCATTAGCTCAATTGGATAGAGCACCGCCCTTCTAAGGCGTAGGTTTCAGGTTCAAGTCCTGAATGGCCTGTTTCACGTTACTGCTTTTGGCTTTGACTAAAACCTATGGCTTAAAAAAAGCGATACTTTTACTCAAAACTTACTCATGTCGATCGCCCGATCGCGGTTTAAATCTTCAGCAAATATCATTCCAACTTCATCGCATAATTGGTTGGCTATTTTGTAATGAAAATCTTTGTTTTAATCTGGCTTAGTTTTTCCGTTACCTTTTCCTTTTGTAATTCAACGATACATTTTCCGTTGAATTTTCGGATGTTAAAGCCAAGGAAGTCAAGACCGTCATTAATATCCTTCTTCTGTCACTTTCCGATTATTGATGGAGTTGCTGCTCAAAGAAATTCCACTCATGTCAATTCTGGAGAAAGAAATTTCTCCAGCAGCATACCTCCCGAGCAATTCTTCTCTGTCCACAATTCAACTCCTGAGACAATTAACTTTGTGTTCCTTGGTTTTCAAAATAAACTATTTTGCTGCTTTGCAGGCAACTGCATTAAAAGATCGATTGAAACATAGATTGATTGTAAGCAGCAAAAACAAACATCTAATTTAAATTTCTTTTGTTGCAGTACAAAATCTAGTATAGAAGAAGCAATTATGGCTACATTTAATTCTGGGAAATCGTTTGGAACTAACGCAGCAGATATTTTTAACGGCAGTCATCTAGATGATGTCTTTTTTGCCCTCAAAGGTAACGACACTTTAAAAGGAGAGGGAGGAGAAGATACATTATATGGCTATCAGGGAAACGATAGCATAGAAGGTGGTGCTGGGGATGACTCTCTATATGGTGATGAAGATCGCGACAATCTTAAAGGAGGAACTGGCAACGATCTGTTGTCTGGAGGATCTGGAGATGACAGGTTACTAGGAGAGTCTTCTTTTTCCACTATTGCCATAGACACCTTGAGAGGCGGAGAAGGTGCAGACCTGTTTAGTTTAGGCGATTATCACGATAATCTTTATCGCAATTCAGGTAATGAGGATTATGCTTTGATTAAAGATCTTCAAGCTGAAGATACTATTCGTCTCGACTATGGCAGTTATACCTTTGAGGCATCGCCAATTGAGGGCATCGAAGGTACAGGAATTTACGAGGGAAGAGAGTTAATCGCTGTTCTTGCAGGAGTCGATACTGCTAATTTAAGCACGAGTACCTCTGATAATGGTTACTATACCCATATTACTGGCTATAGAAGCCCTGAAATTTACGGCACAGAAGAAGACGACAGCCTAATAGGAGAATCTAGCGATGATATTATTTATGGATTAGAAGGAGACGATACTCTTCAAGGTTCTCGCGGTTCGACTTCCAACGAATTAGACCAATTTATTGGAGGGCAGGGTGCAGATTTATTTGTCTTAGGTAATTTTCACGGCAATTACTATAGTAATGGTGGTGCAAAAGACTATGCTCTAATCAAAGATCTTCAGTTAAACGATACTATTCGCCTCGATCGAGGCAACTATGAGTTTGCGCCATCAACAATTGAGGGAGTTGAAGGTACGGCAATTTACGAGGATGAAGAATTGATTGCTATCGTTGAAGGTGCCGAAGCTGAATATTTGACTACAAGTACCTCTGATAATGGTTACTATACTCACATAAGTTCTAATTCCGCTATTATCGAAGCTGAAGATTTAAACTTAAAAACTTATACAGTTCAAAATTTCGGCGAACTACCAGCAGAGGATGGTAAATTTGGAGCTGATGCTGTTGGTATTACTCTTTATGATGGAGAAACTCAATCTGAAGCAGGAACGGCTTCTTTACTAGCTAGCGATTATGGACTATCTGGAACTTATGATTTAAGCGTCAGTTACTTTGACGAAAATGATGGGATAGCTGCATTGCAAGTTCTGGTTAATGATGAAGCGATCGATGAAATATTATTCAGCGAAGAAACTAGCAGCGGTTATCCTACAGAGGATACTCGTAGAGAGTATACATTTGAAGACTTAGCAATTGAATCTACCGACACAGTAGCTATTCGCGGTGTTGCGGATATCAACACTCAGGGAAGTGAATGGGCGAGAGTAGACTATATTGGTTTTGCATTAGATACAGAAGTTAATGACTTGACTACCTCAGATATTTAAAAAATACATGAGTTTTTATTTTTTGCATTTTCCAACACTTTAGTTTGTGGTATTTGCCTTAAAATAACAATTCCATCCTTACCGAAGGATGGAATTGTTGTTTGTAAATTTAATTAGCCGAGAAATTATTTTACAAAATAAACAGTTCTAACTATTTTGAGAGTCTATTTTGTACCTCATAGTTAGTTCCTCTAAAGACAAGCGATCGCTCACTCCTCTGCCATTACTAGTGTGACCGTTATTACCCGAACCTTTATCGCCTTTGTCGCCCTTGTCGCCTTTAATATAAGATTCCAAACCTTTGATAATAATGTAAAGGGAAGGAACTAAAAACAGCGTCAATGCGGTAGCAAACAGCATTCCGCCAAATACCGCCGTACCCAACGACCAACGACTAGATGCCCCCGCACCAGTAGCGACAACTAGGGGATAGAAACCAACCAAACTAGAAATAGCGGTCATCAAAATAGGGCGAAAACGTTCTTGTCCTGCCTTAATGGCTGCTTTGACGGTATTCAAACCCTGTTCTTTTAGTTGATTGGCATATTCAACAATTAGGATCGCATTTTTACTTGCTAGCCCAATCAACATTACCAAACCGACTTGAACATAAACATCATTATTAATTACAGGCCAAATACTACCAGCTTGGAGTATGTTTGCCCGCAACCAAATAGCGGAGATTGCACCTAAAACAGCTAGAGGTACGGTAAGCATAATGATAATCGGATCGACATAGCTCTCATACTGGGCAGCTAAAACCAGGAATGCCATCAATAAACCCAAACCAAAAATAAGTCCCGCTTGTCCTCCTGCAGATTTCTCTTCTAAAGCTGTACCAGTCCATTCGTAACCCAAACTATTGGGTAAGATCTCGGCTGCAACCTCTTCCATTGCCTGAATTGCTTGTCCTGTACTATAGCCAGGGGCGGGCGATCCTTGGATTTTGATGGCACGGAATAAATTGTAGTGAGTGATGGTTTGAGGTCCTGTAAACTCTTTAAGCTGGACTAAAGTACCCAGAGATACGCGCTGTCCGCTTTGAGAAATTACATAAAGCTTGCTGATATCTTGGGGAGAAGAACGGAAATTACCATCAGCCTGGACATATACTCGATACTGTCTTTGTCCCAGAACAAAGTCATTGACGTACTGCGAACCTAAATAAGACTGGAGAGTGGCAAATACATCATCAACATCAACTCCGATCGCTTTAGCGCGATCGCGATTCACTTCTACTTCTATTTGGGGTGTATTGGCTGCAAATTGGGTAAAGGCTGCACCGATTTCTGGTCTTTGATTGGCTGCACCAATCATTTTGTTAGCATTTTCTACCAATACAGAAATGGGCAAACCCTGACGATCTTGTAATTGGAATTCAAAACCACCAAAAGAACTCAATCCCCGTACTGGAGGAGCATTGACGGCAAAGGCTCTTGCTCCTGTAATACTCCCGAATGAACCATTGAGGCGACCTAAAATAGAATAGATTGATTGGTCTTTGTTTGGTCTGTCTTCCCAAGGTTTGAGTTTACCAAACACAAATCCGCGACTACTACCATTACCCTCAAAACCAAAACCACTGAGGGCAAAATAGCTTTGGATATCCTCTACTTCAGCAATTTTGTTTCCTACCTGCTTCATGACTTCCTGAGTGTAATTTAGGGATACACCATCAGGGGATTGCACGATGGTAAAGAAGTAACCCTGATCTTCTTCGGGAATAAAGCCTGTGGGTACTGAATTATATAGAAAGTAGGTAAATAGTAACAGTGCCGTAAAACCAGCCAACACAAAAGGACGAATTACCTTTTTGGTGAGGAAAGTAATTGCCTTGGTATAACCACTCGTTATCCAATTAAATACCCGATTAAATCCGTTGAATAACTTACCTAAAATGCCTCTTTTCTCTTGAGTAGGACGTAATAGAATACCTGCCATTGTAGGGGAAAAGGTTAGGGCATTAAAAGTAGAAAGCGCGATCGCAAATACAATAGTTAAGGCAAACTGTTTGAAGATTACTCCTGTCGATCCAGGAAAGAAAGACACGGGAATAAACACCGCAGCTAACACTAAGGAAGTGGCTATTACCGCCCCGCTTAACTCGTTCATGGTATCGATCGCAGCAATCCGAGGTTTCATCCCCCGTTCTACTTTAGTGGCGATCGCTTCTACCACCACAATTCCATCATCTACTACTAGCCCCGTAGACAATACCATCGCAAATAGAGTCAAAGTATTAATTTGAAAACCAAAAATATTGAGGAAGGTAAAAGCACCAACTAAAGATACAGGAATCGCGATCGCAGGAATTAACGTGGTGCGCCAGTCTTGTAAAAAGATGAAAATAATTAAGACTACCAGTAATATCGCTTGAACTAGAGTTTTGATCACCTCCGTCATCGATACCTGCACAAACTCAGTAGTATCTAGGGCTATTTCATACTTCATCCCTGGAGGAAAGTTTTCTGCAAGTTCGGCAACAGTTTCTTTAATGGCACTTCCTACTTCTAAAGCATTACTACCAGGGAGTTGGAATACCCCCATCCCCACCGCAGGATTACCTTTAAACTCGGCGGAGGTATCGTAGTTTTCTGCTCCTAACTCCGCCCGACCAACATCTTTTAGTTTAATTAAATTTCCACTTTCTCCCGTCCCAACTACTAAGTTTTCAAACTCTTTAGCACTTTCTAACCTACCTGATGCGCGGAGGGTAAATTCAAATCTTTGATCGCTTTGGGTGGGTTGTTTACCAATGCTTCCCGCACCGACTTGAATATTTTGTTCTTGTAGGGCATTAACCACATCCTGCGCACCCAAATTACGGGCTGCTAAAGCATCGGGATCTAGCCACAGACGCATGGCGTATTTTCTTTCACCAAAAATAATAGCCCGTCCTACCCCATCAATGCGTTTGACTTGGTCGATTAAATATAAGTCTAGGTAGTTACTCAAAAATAGATCGTCATACTCGCCATTTTCAGCATAAAAAGCAATCCCTAGTAACAAATCTGGTGATGATTTTTGTACGGTGACTCCAGTTTGCTGGACAGGTGCGGGTAGTTGAGGTTCGGATAAAGCAACTCTATTTTGGACGTTGACCTGAGCGATGTTGCGGTCTGTATCTGGAGGAAAAGAAACCACAATATTACTAATACCATCGTTACTAGTATTAGAAGAAATGTAGCTCATATTTTCTACACCATTGATTTCTCGCTCAACGATCGTAGTAACGTTGGTTTCTGCGGTTTCTGCATCTGCACCAATATAAGCGGAGGTCACTTCAACTTGGATTGGGGCTACTTGGGGTAATTGGGAAATAGGCAACATGGGAATGCTTATACCACCAATTAGCACTACAATAGCAGCGCAAACAGTTGTTAGTACGGGTCTTTTGATAAACGTATCGGCGATACTAAATATCATGATTTGCTGTTAGGTATTGAGGACTGATTGATAAATAGGTAGCAGCTAATAGATAGGAGATAGTCACAGTCCTAACTTATTTACTGATAGCTGATAGCTGATTAGTATTTAGTGATTAGTGATTAATAATTACTGATTACTGTTCATTGATAATTGTTCGCTGCTTACTGGTGTACCATCGGCTAGGTTCAGAATGCCAGAAGTAATTAGTTTCTCTCCTGGTTCTAGTCCAGAAATTACTTGATAGGATTGTCCTTGAATCGCTCCTAATTCGACAGGACGTTGTTCGGCTACCAAAGCTTTTTCGCCATTTTCTTGCTCTTTTTCTTTGGTCACAAAGACAAAAGTTTTTCCTGCAATACGAGATACTGCCTCTGTAGGAATTAGTAAGCCAGTGTCTTCCGACCAGATAATTCTCGCTCTGGCAAAGCTATCGTCTTTGAGTCTGCCGTTATTGTTAATTGCTGCCTTGACTAATACTGCCTGACTGCTACGATCTGCTGTAGGAGAGATAAAACTAACGTCACCTTCAGCGATCGCTTCTCCCTGGAGATTAACAATTTCTACAGGTAAGCCTAGTTCTAGTTTCGATGCTTGCTCTAGGGGTACGCCAATATTTAATTCCAGGGCATTATCTTGAGTAATACTAGTAATTTGCTGCCCAACTTCGACATAATCTCCTACTTTTGGCTGTATGTTGCTCACTACTCCATCTATGGGTGCGGTGATGCGATTAAAATCTAAATTTTCTGTGGCAATGCCGACTCTAGTTTCTGCTTGTTTAAGGGCTGCCTCTTGCCCCGCGATCGCCGATTGGGCGGAGGCTACTCTTTCTTTACTGGCGTTTAGTGCCTTTTGACTGGAGTTTAAGGCAGCTTTAAGGGCTTCGCTTTGAGCTTGGGCTGCATCTAAGTCTTTGGTACTATTATCTAAAAACTGTTGCGATTCTGCTCCCTGCTCTACTAGAGTTTTAGCCCTTTGATAGTTGGTTTGAGCCAGTTGTAATTCTGCTTGTTGCTGTTTTAAGTCTGCCTTACTCTGCTCCACTGCTGCTTCAGCTTCGGCAACTTCGGCTTCTACTGCTCTTAATTCTGCTTTGGCATTCTCAACATTAGCCTGTTGAATGCTGACTTGCGATCGCGCAGCATCTACTTCTCCCTGCTCCCGACTGAGCTGCATTTGAACAATCAAGTCTCCTTTTTTCACCGTATCTCCTTCGCTGACGGCAATTTCGATTATTCGACCATCCACTCTCGGAGCAAGAGCAACTCTTTGTTTTGCTTCTAGGCTACCAACAAACTCAGAACTCGATTGGATTGTATTGTCATTCAAATCTTTAACTTCGACTGCCACAGGAGGGGGAGCTTGAGCTTGTTCTGGCTGTTTGCCACAGGCTGTTGCTATTAATAGCAATATAGATACACCCATAGCTTTTCCCATCTGGATACTATTATGTGACATAACAATATAAATAAATAATTAGTTAAGACTATGCTTTAATATGACTTAGAAAGACTCTTTTGTGCAAGTAGGCACAGTATAGTATTATAGTTACCTTATGGTTTCCAAAAAAGAACAAGAACCACTATTAGATAAAAACTGCCCAGTGCGCCAGGTCATTAATATCATTGGCGATAAATGGACTCTGCCTGTTTTATATGTTTTGACTCAAGGTACAAAAAGATATAGCCAATTACAGCGAGAAATTCCTGGTATATCAAAAAAAATGCTGACTCAAACGTTAAGAAAGTTAGAGTCAGACAACATTCTAAATCGAACAGTTTACCCCGTCGTCCCTCCCAAGACAGAGTACAATTTAACTGCATTTGGTGATGAATTAATCAAGCCACTAGAGGTACTTGCAGAATGGGCAGAGGGACACAAAACAGAATTACAGGAAATTTGCGATCGCCGAACTCAGGTTAACTAGGGCGTGGGATCGATTGAATCAACCATGCCAAAAATTCAAATGCTCTCCAGATTGCGATCGCCAATCTTCCCCTGAACCTTGAAGTTTTAATTTTCCTCCATCTAATACAGCAATCGAATCAGCACGATTGATAACCTCTGGTTTGTGACTGATTAAAATTGTCGTTTTACCGTAACGGTGATCTAACAGGCGAGCGAGAATAGCGGCTTCTGTAGGGGGTTCGAGTCCTGAAGTAGATTCATCTAGAATTAATACTGGCGGATTAGTAATAATTCCTCTTGCTAAAGCTAATCTTTGTTTTTGTCCTCCAGAAAGATTCGCGCCAAATTCCCCTAAAACGGTTTGATATTTATTAGGTAAATTGTTGATAAACTCATCCGCACCAACTATACGGCAGGCATTTACTATGTCCTCGAAAGTAGCTTGAGGGTAGCTGATGGTAAAGTTTTCCATAATGGAGCGACTCCAAAAATGGGCATCTTGAGGAACTAAAACTACTTGTTGTCGCCAGGAATCTAAAGCTATATCAGCTAAATTATACAAACCAATACTAATGTTGCCCGAGTCGATTT
>CAYXWE010000071.1:0-10125 GCA_964468145.1 uncultured Pleurocapsa sp. | reverse complement strand
GTTAAAAGAATACTTGAGTTGGTCGAGATCGAGAGTTTTTAATGTCGTCATATTTTTTTATTTGAGTAAAAATTAATTTTCTTGTCGATTTGTAAACATGAAGGAAGAAGTTACCAGATAAACGAGTAAGCTTGCTAGCATACCAGGAAGCACTTCATAGACTGCGTTAGAAAAACCCAAACCAAGTTTCCAAGTCATAGCAGAAGTAATGCCAGTTACCATCATGGCGATCGCCACTGGAGTCGGGACTAGTCGCTCAAAACAGCGCAGGATTAATAAGACTCCCAAACCAGAAGCCAAAATCGACCAAGCAAAAGTAATTAAACCAAAGACACTATCGTTATTGATTAGAGCGATCGCTAAAGTAATAGCACAGACAAGCAAAGTACCTAGCTTGGCGTATTTATAGGACTTAGCTAACCCAGGAAACAAATCCTGAGTCAGAGCAGCAGAACAAGATAGAATCTGAGAATCGGCAGTAGAAATGGTAGCAGCAAATAAACCCGCTAACATTACTCCTACTAACACCCCTGGCAATAGTTCCTGAGATAAATCCAGTAGAGCTAATTCTGGATCTGTAATACTGGGTATCAAAACTTTTGCTGCCAAGCCGATAGCGATCGCAGCAAAAGCGGTAAAAAGACCGCAGATAGTTTTAATATCCCTGGCTTGACCCACATTATCGGCATTATCTACCGCCATTGCCCGAACTAAGATATGGGGTTGTCCGACAACGCCAAAACCCGCTACTAACCAGCCAATGAAAAAGGGCATAAAACCCCAGGTTAGATTGCTGGGAAATAGAGATACTAAATTAATATCTATCTCTCTTAAGTCAGTATACAGGTTACTGACTCCACCGCCAGCCACAATAGTAGTTATTAGCAGCAACAATAAAGCACCAATCATCACCACGGTTTGTATCGAATCCGTCCAGATAGATGCGCGAATCCCTCCACTAAAGCAATAAAGAACCACAACAATTGCCCCAATAACAATTCCCCAAGCATAATCCCAACCAAAGATGCTATTTAAGGCTTTGCTTCCTGCTAATAGCTGGGCAGCAGCATAAGTACCCAAAAAGAAAATAGTAATTAATGCCGAAACAATCGAAATCCAGCGATATCCTGGTTGCTTTTGTGCCAAAAATGCGGGGACGGTTTCTGAGTCAGAAGCTTCTGATACCTGGCGCAAACGCTTAAAAACCAACGTCCAGGCTAGATAATCGCCGATCGCCCAGCCAGTTGCCAACCAAATACTCGATATTCCTTGAGTATAGGCATAGCCCACCTGTGCGGTAAATAAAAAGCCACTTTGCCCTGTAGATAATGCGGATAAAGCGATCGCAATCGGATTGACGTTTCTTCCTGCTAGTAAATAATCAGTAGTAGTATCTTGTTTTTGAGTGGCAGCATATACTCCAACTACGGTAAATAGTATAAGGAAAAAAATAAAGGAAAGAGCGATCGCATTCATGAAAAGTTATTTAAATCGGAAGTTAAATATTAATTCTAGACTGTCTATTTTACTGGTTTTATGTTTATCTGCATTAATTTTAATTATTAGAAAGACAGATGCTTTGGTCAATCCTCAATTTTGGGCAGAAGATGGAACGTTATTTTTTTTAGAGCAATATAAATATGGAGTATCTGCATTTTTGAGAGATTATGCAGGCTATTTACATTTAGTTCCCAGAGCGATCGCTTGGTTCGCAGATCGTTTTTTTTCTTACTCTTTAATTCCTGCAGTTTATAATTATTCCAGCTTATTAGTTACTCTATTAGTTATTCTGAGTATTTTTTCTCCCAGATTAAAAATAAATAATAAACCTCTTACTGCCTTAGCGATTGTGCTTATTCCTCACTACAATAATGAGATTTTTCTCAATATTACTAACTTGCAGTGGATCTTAGCTATCGTACAGATTGTTGTACTGTTGAAAAGTAATCCTTCACCTAAATATGGCAGTGTTTTATTGCAATATATATCCGATATAGCTATATTAATTATATGCGGATTAACAGGACCATTTATAATTTTTTTAGCTCCTTTTTTTTGCTGCAAATGTTTTTACATCAGAAAAATGTACAACTGCGCGATCGCTTCTACTGTAGTTGTAATTTCTTTGATTCAGTTAATAGTTCTCTTTTCAAGTCCCAAAGATTCATCAAATTTAAACTTTGATTGGGAGATATATAGTCAGATTATAGGTCATAAATTTTGGGGGACTTTTTTATTGGGGTATAAATTTGCCTACGATCTAAATCATTATTTTTTAAGCTGTATGTATTTTGCAGTATTGATTTTACTCTTGTGGCAGGCTTATCGCCAAAAAAACATCTTCATTTTCTTTTTTATTGGTATTAATCTTACTTTTATTTTGGCTACTTTTTATAGATTTATTGGCAATCCCGAATTACTAATTATTCCTAGTAATGGACCGAGATATTTTTATATCCCTTACTTAATGTTGACTTGGTCTTTCATTGCTTGGCAAGGAAAATATGCCTCGTGGAAAAGTATATTTTTAATTTTAATTTTAATTTCATCGTTCAATAACAAATTTAACAGCAAAGCATTAACTGACTATAATTGGCAATCTTATAGCGATCGCATTGGTCGAGAAAATCTTTCGATTCCAATCAATCCTGAAGGTTGGATCGTTAATCTAGATGCCAAAATAAATTCGGATACAAATTAATTAGTTCAATTAATTCTTTTGTTCTCAAACCAAGACTGCAACTGTAGGCGACAGGATTCTCCTTGGATACCCGCCAATACTTTAAGTCGATGATTAGAAAGCTCGCTGTCTGGTAAATTCATAACGCTACGAATAGCTCCTGTTTTTGGCTCGTCAGCACCATAAACCAAGAGTCCCATACGGGATTGAATAATAGCTCCCGCACACATCGGACAGGGTTCGAGGGTAACATAAAGAGTGCAGCCCCCAAGACACCAATTTTGGAGAATTTTGCTGGCTTTTTGAATGGCTAAGATCTCTGCGTGAGCGGTAGCATCCTGCAGTCTGTATTTATTATTAGCAGCTTGGGCAATTAAGTTTCCTTGAGCGTCTGTAATTACTGCACCTACAGGAATTTCTCCGCGCTCTCCTGCTGTTTGTGCTAATTCTATGCAGTATTTTATCCATTTAGAGTGGAGTAGATAATTGTCGTAGTTTAATTGTTGGAGAGTTTGAATGACGCTGCGATGCTGGGACGATCTTTTTTGGTTCATTTGCTTTAGCTTCTTAGAAATACATACAACTGCAGATTGTTAGCTAAATAAAAGGAATTAAAATAATTTCAAATCAACCGACATAAAAATATTCAATACACATAGACAAAACATGGAAGTAGCAGAAATCTCAACTATTTTAGAAAAATTATTTAATACCGAAGATATTCAGCACGATGTAGAAGAAGCTTGGCAAATTAAAAACTCACAATTTCATTTGTTAGTAATTCTCTCAGAAGATCGTAGCTGGCTCAGACTTCTAACTCCTATTGCTGCTGCTGCAGAAGCACAATCTTTGCTACCTCAAATTTTAGAAGATAACTTTAATGCTACCCAAGAAGTTCGATATGCCCTCAATCAAAATGTCTTGTGGGGAGTATTTCACCATCGTTTAAACAGTTTGGTTGCAGCGGATTTTCAAAGCGCGATCGCATCTTTGCGGGCTTTAAAGGAAAAAGGTCTATCTAATTCTTTTAATCAATTAATTGAAAAACAAATTATCCAAATTGTTAAAGCAGCTAAAGCTCAAGGACAAAGTTTAGAAGCTACCTATCAAACTATCGATCGCTTTTACCAAGAAGGAGTTATGGGAGGAGTAGACCAAGATCCCGCCCAAAGAGAGCAGTTTTTGGCAGCTTGGAAAATGCAGCTAGAGCGTTTGTGGTCGGAAGTAGAAGTATAAATACATATATACTAATCACATATTTAAAAAGCAAAGCGGAATCATCCACTTTGCTCCCTTTCTAGATTAGATTCCGATCGGGTGATTTATCTTCCCATTCCTATATAACGCAAACCAGCAGCCTCTACTTTTTCGCGCTCTAAGAAATTACGTCCGTCGATAACTAAAGGATTGGCCATCAATTTAGCCATTTTGCTAAAGTCGAGCTTGAGAAATTCTTTCCAGTCGGTTACTAATACCACTGCATCACAAGCATCTGCTAGCATTTCTGCATTGGATTCGATGATGACATTAGACAAGCCGTGACTTAAACCAGATTGAGAAACAATCGGATCGTAAGCCTTGACTCTCGCACCAAGACGATTTAGCTGTTCGATGAGATCCAATGCAGGGGCATCTCTCATATCATCGGTATCTGGTTTAAAGGTTAGTCCCAACAAACCAATAGTTTTACCTTTTAAGATTTTTAGCTCGTTTTGTAGTTTTTCTAGAGCCAACAAACGCTGACGCTGGTTAACATTGATTGCTGCTTTGAGCAACTCAGACTCATAACCATAGTCATCAGCAGTATGTACCAAGGCAGAAACATCTTGGGGAAAACAAGAACCACCCCAACCAATACCCGCACTGAGGAATTTACCGCCGATGCGAGAATCCAAACCAATACCTGCAGCTACTTGAGTCACATCTGCCCCAACGCGATCGCAAATATTGGCGACTTCATTGATAAAGCTAATTTTGGTAGCCAGAAAGGAGTTGGCTGCATATTTGATCATTTCTGCCGAACTCAAATCAGTCACTACCACGGGTACGGGAGGTAGATCCTTTTCTTTGGCAAATTCTCTAGTCACCAGGGGTTTGTATAGTTCCTGCATCATGGCGATCGCTTTGTCACTATTACCACCAAGGACAATGCGATCGGGATTGAAGGTATCGTATACTGCAGAACCTTCCCGCAAGAATTCAGGATTACTAACCACATCAAAGTGAGGTTCGACATTGCTACCAGATTCTTTATTGCCATCTAAAACGATCATTCTTACCCAGTCCCCAGAACCAATAGGTACGGTGGATTTGTTAACAATTACTTTATAATTATCTTTTAAATGAGTTCCAATGCCACGTGCCACTGCTTCAACATAGCGGGTATCGCTCTCTCCAGTAGGTAGGGGAGGAGTACCAACTGCAATATATAAAATTTCTCCGTGAGATACGCCTTTTGCCAAGTCTGAGGTAAATGTTAATTTCCCAGAATCAGCCGAAGATTTCATAAGTTCGGATAAGCCTGGTTCGTAGATCGGAGATTGTCCAGACTGCATCAACTTGACTTTTTCTTCGTTGTTATCAACACAGATAACATCGTGTCCGATGTGAGACAAACAAACACCCGTAACCAAACCGACATATCCAGTCCCAATAACGCAAACACGCATAAACTTCTTTAACCTCTTGTGATTTTTGTTGAGTTGTTCTCGACCCATACTGAATTTTTATAACTCAGGATGGCGCAAGTTGAAAATTTGGTATCTAGTACTTCTCTCTAAATAGCTAATACTGCCTAAGCTTCGCCACGTTCGATTCGGGAGCGAAAATCGTCAATAGTCATTTTTAAGCCTTCTTCCAAGTCAATTTTAGGTTGCCAACCTAAAAGATTTTTAGCTTTAGTAATATCGGGCTGTCTTTGTAAGGGGTCATCTTGGGGAAGGGGTTTAAAGGTAAGCTCTGCATCTGGATCGATCATTTTTTGAATAGTTTCTGCTAGCTGCAAAATTGTATATTCCCCAGGATTGCCAATATTAATCGGTCCGATGTGTTCGCCATTCATCAAGCGCATCATGCCTTCAATGAGATCGGCAACATAGCAGAAGCTACGAGTCTGAGAACCATCGCCATAAACCGTTAAAGGCTTTCCTTTGAGGGCTTGAACGATAAAGTTACTAACTACACGACCGTCATTTTCAAACATTCTCGGCCCGTAGGTATTAAAAATACGCATTACCCGAACATCTACATTGTTTTGGCGATGATAGTCAAAAGCTAGAGTTTCTGCAACCCTTTTGCCTTCGTCATAACAGCTACGAATGCCAATGGTATTGACGTTACCGCGATATGATTCGGGTTGGGGATGGACATCAGGATCGCCATAGACTTCCGAAGTCGAAGCTAGCAAGAATCTCGCTCTAACTCGCTTGGCTAACCCCAACATATTTAGAGTACCCATAACATTGGTTTTAATAGTTTTAACGGGATTGTACTGATAGTGAACTGGAGAGGCAGGACAAGCGAGATGATAGATTTGATCTACTTCTAAACGGATTGGTTCGGTAATATCGTGACGAATCAATTCAAAATAAGGGTTGTCCATCCAATGTCGAATATTACGTTTGTGACCAGTAAAGAAATTATCCAGACAGATCACATCGTGACCCTGCTTCATCAAGCGATCGATGAGATGGGAACCGAGGAAACCAGCACCGCCAGTTACTAATACTCTCATGTAATTAGATTTGCTTTGTGACTATATTCAGACTCAATATTAAACCAAGGTTGCAACCTTTGGGACAATCACTTACCTAACTGACTCTATAGCAATCCTAATTTGAAACAAGATTCGCGATCGCTTATGACTGTCTTCTGTTATTAGTGAGGGCGACCCCACGGCAACAGGGAAGCCCAAGTGTGACCCCGCGCCCGTTCGCGGAGCGTGTCCGTAGGACATACCCGAAGGGTCTTTAGTCATTAGACATACTCCAGAATGATTTAGGGTTACTATATGCCAATATATTTTCTGACATATAATAAATTTTGCTCTACTACTTAAGTAGGTCGAATAGGGCTTTAGCATTACATATTCAGCAACGCCTAATTAATAGACAGTATTTCGCTGGCGATAGGGACGGTCGATCGCTGCGATCGCCTGTTGTAAATCTGCTACGGACATACAAGTTCCCCCCTTTGCCCCTGCCATGGTGGTGATGTGTTCTTCCATCAATGTCCCCCCAATATCATTGCAGCCACCCTTTAAAGCTTGCTTTGCGCCTTCTAGCCCAATTTTGACCCAACTTGGTTGATGGTTGACAATCCAGTTTCCCAAAAAGATCCGAGAGACTGCGCTCAAGTGGAGTACATCTTCTACATTGGGTTGATCTCTTCCCACTCGACGACGGATTGGTGCGGGGGCTTCTTGTCCCACAAAAGGTAGAATAATGAATTCGGTAATTTTGGCAGGATAATTATTAATTACTGCTCGTTGCTGTAGCGATCGCAATTTGTTGAGATGTTCTATTTGTTGTCGGGCAGTTTCTACATGACCCGCTAGCATGGTACTGGTGGTGGGTATACCCAAACGATGAGCCAAACTAATTATTTCTAACCAAGTCGCGCTATCGATTTTTTCAGGACAAATAATCTTTCTCACGCGATCGTCGAGTATTTCTGCTGCTGTCCCTGGCATCGAGCCTAATCCTGCATCTTTGAGGGCTAACAGTACCTGTTCGTAGTTAATGCCATCTTCTCTGGCAATGAACTGTATTTCTTGGGGAGAAAAAGCGTGGAGATGTAAATTGGGAAAATTTGACTTTAGTTGTTTAACTATATTGAGATAGTAAGCTAAAGATGTTCCATCGAGCTTGGCTTGAGGGTTTAAGCCCCCCTGCATACATATTTCTGTTGCTCCAATTTCGATCGCTTCTTCTGCTTTAGCTATTATTTCTGGTATATCGAGCCAAAATGAACCCGTTTGTGATGGATCGCGACGAAAAGCACAAAAGCTACAATGTTGCTCGCAGATATTAGTAAAATTGATGTTGCGATTAATGACATAAGTTACCGTATCTCCTACCTGTTGCTGGCGCAAACGATCTGCTGTTCGAGCAATTAGGGTTCTAGTTACAGGATCTTGTTGCAGAATTAATTCAATTCCTGCTGCGATAGAGATATCTTCTCCTTGTTCTGCTTTATTTAAGATCTTGGTAACTAGATTAGGCTCTAAAACTCGATTAACCACGTTTTAAATTGAATTAATAAATAAGATTTTATCGAGTAAATACGTTCTCTACTCTCTACTATCATTATATTGGGTCTATAGCGTTTTTCGGACTCATGAGGTACAGTCTCCTGCAAACTGCGGACTGCGGAAAACAGAAAAACCTTGTGCTTCACCAGTGTGAGAATTGCGATATGTTGTCTTATTGTTAAAAAGCCCTCCCAAAAAAAGGTCTTTTTAGTATAGGCAATGGAAGCCCGAAGAAGTACAGCTAGTTAAAAATCTGACCATTCAAAAGTGCGATCGCCATTCAACAGGCTTTGCTTTATCAACGAGTGAAACAAACCGATAATGTATTAAAAGCGATCGCCGAATCGAGTAATAGTAATTGGCGCAACAATCATTGCTCGATTAACCTTTAAGGAGCATCTTTAAACGATACGGTATTTCTCGATTATTTAGCAGATAAATTAGACCAATACCAGCTTCCTGGTAGTTTATTTTGTTTTGAAATCACCGAAGATATTGCGATCGATAATTTGAACATAGTCAGCAAATTTATTACTAGAGTCAAAAGTAAAGGTTGTAGCTTTGCCCTCGATGACTTTGGTAAAGGAATGTCGTCTCTTTCTTATTTGAAAAGTTTACCCATAGACTATCTAAAAATTGATGGCTCGTTTATTAGCCAATTACATCAAGACAAAGTTTCTCAAACCATCGTCGAAGGTATACATCATATAGCAGAAGGAATGGGTCTCAAGACTGTAGCTGAGTTTGTGGAAAACCAAGATATTTTAAATACCTTACGAGATCTCAAAGTAGACTATGCCCAAGGATATCATCTCGGTCGTCCAGGAAAGCTAGCGAATATGTTGTGCTAAGAACGAACCACACACCGTACCAGGGGTTTGAATGTAGGAATAAGATTCTCGCGACCAATCCCCAGGCTAGGAATAGATACCTCACCGTAATTTTGATTGACTTTCAGGGGAAACTTAAAATCATCTAGAAAAACAAATTCTCCCCCTGCAGCCTTGATAATCGTCCACACCGCAGCAATATCCCAAATTTTGGGAGTGGCTTCTACTCCTCCGATAGCTACTCCACTAGCAACCAACAGTAAATTGTAACTGGCGACTCCAATCATTCTGACTTTGCAGGGAAAAGGCTGTAGGAAAATCGCTTTACTTCTAGCGCATAGATTGAACAGTTGGCTACCGCTAGGATCGTCTTGGCGAGTCTGGATGGGCTGATGATTGAGATACGCACCTTCATAGCCAGATAAACCCGTATTTTCATACCAATAACCGTGAAAGGTTTGCTTGAGGGGAGGTACATAAACAAAACCAAATACAGGATTGCCTCGATAAAACAAACCAAGAGAAATTGCCCATACAGGTATGCCACGGGTAAAGTTAGTCGTGCCATCTATAGGATCGACGATCCAACACCAATCATTATCGGGGAAAACATGGACTGTTTCTTCTGTTAGTACTCCATGATCGGGAAAAACTTCGGCGATCGCATTTCTGATTTCTCGATCCGACCATTTATCTGCCTGGGTTACGAGGCTACCATCCGATTTTTGACTGGCTTGAATCTTACCAAAATCTTCTAGCAGGCGATCGCTTACTCTCGCGGTGGTTTCTATACAAAAATCAAGAACCCGATCCCAAAATTCACTTTTCATCTTTTAAGTCGATCTCAATCTCTAGAAAACTTCTGAACCAATTTTAAGCTAATTTAGTCGTCTGAGAAAATTGTATAAGCGAATACATAATTCTAGTTTCGCTAATATATTACTTTAACTTGACCAAAAGAATAATATTGCGCACAAATCTATAATTTAAAAGCAATTGACTTTATTTGTATTTTCTGGCTATGCAAAATATACTACTCATAGTTTTAAAAAAATATGGATTTGCATTATTTTAGCTTTTAGAACGGGCAAATATTAAATCTTCTTAAAGCGTACGAATCTTGACTCCAAGCCAAAATAATGGTATTTATTTCTTATAAGATAAAAGAAATGGTCTAAGAAGTATCAAGATGTCATTTAATTTAGTTCTAAGTTAAATAGACGAGTATTGTTTGCATTTCAAATAATTAAAATTGATAAGATTGGCTACTATTTAGATTATAAAATATATTATTTATTTTTTATTTATAAATCTTAAAATGCAAAAAAGTTGGTATGGCCCACTTTGTTGGTTGAATTTCTGTT
>CAYXWE010000070.1:0-10128 GCA_964468145.1 uncultured Pleurocapsa sp. | reverse complement strand
ACTACCACCGTTACGATCGCGCTCAAAGAGCAGAGATGAAGATTTCTGCCCTTCATCCAGACTGTAATTATTTGGATATTATCGAGCAGCACTTGGCCTTACTGGGTCAAGGAGAAGCTATTCTGAAACCTATTTACAATCACAGTACGGGGAAATTCGATCCTCCAGAATATATTGAGCCTCGCAAGTATGTAATTGTAGAAGGTTTGTTGGGCTACTCTACTCGCAAAATGCTCGATAGTTACGACGTAAGAACTTATCTCGCACCGCCAGAATCATTGAGATCCGCTTGGAAAATAAAACGGGACACCCGCAAGCGGGGCTACAATGAAGAACAGGTATTAGAACAACTACGCCAGCGAGAACCCGATTCGGAGGCATTTATCCGTCCCCAACGTAAATGGTCTGATATGATCGTCACCTTTTATCCTCCCGATGATGCCCAAGGAGATGCAGGAGATAATCTACTTCTTAATGCTAATTTAATTTTGCGTCCGACAATTCCTCACCCAGACCTCAGTACTATTCTTAACGATGAGGGCAATCATTTAGGCGATGCTATTCGTTTGGGTTTGGATCGAGATATGGGCAAACCCGTTGATATTTTAAAAATTGACGGACACGCTACTCTAGAGCAGGTCAGAGAGCTAGAGAAGATTATGTGTAATGAAGTACCCTATTTGGGTCAATTCTGTAGCTTAGAAGGCAATCAAGAGCTAGGTAAAATCACAGGTACGACGGGAGAAACTCTACAAAGTTATCCTTTGGCTTTGACTCAGTTATTGATTACTTACCATATGTTAAAAGCTGCGATTAAGTAAACGAGTCATTAGTCATTAGTCATTGGTTATTGGTCATTGGTTATTGGTCATTGGTTATTGGTCATTGGTTATTGGTCATTGATTAATAAACTAAAACCCATTCTTGCTTTAGATAAATCGATACGATGGATAAAGATCTCGCAATTAATCATAAGCGAGGATGCGATCGCGATTCTCTAAATTTGATTTTAGTTAAAGCTGATGTCGATTCTATTAGTAAGATATTTATTGAATATTTCGATTTAAAAGTTTATTCTCACTGTACTATCGAGCAGTATTCGAAGCTGGAAGAGAATGCTTATGGGGAGCATCAAAGGTTACAAGCAATTTCTAGAGAAAAACGCATAAATAAGAAGCGTAAAAAGAATAGAGCAAAATCAAGAACAATACTAATAGATTATCCCTTACCAGTTTGGCAATATTATAATAGTGACTGGAGTATAGTATTTTTGCATGGCGACAATGATTCTATTGCCTTTACTTTTTCAGTTTTACTCAATACCGATGTCATTACATTTTGGGAATCTAAATATGCTGATTGTAGTGAATTTAAGCTGTTTAGAAAAGATAAGCTAGTCGAACACTATCGATTTGGTTTAGAGTGTGGAAAATTATTTAACGATGATTATTGGGACTTAATAGTTGAATGCAAAGACAAAACGAGTTTGTACCCAGATATAGATGCAGAAGAACATAAATTTTGTAGTTCCATTAGAAAAATAACGGCAGAAAAAATTAAACTTGCTGTAGATACCAAAAGAAATTCGCTATGCGGTCGCGGTTTTTTAGATAGTTGTTTGAAATACCACGATGCCTATCTTCCGACTTATAGAGAAATACCCTGTAATTATAGCGATCGCGATAATCGATACAATTTAATTATTCAGCAATGGAATAATTCTGTAGAACAATTAGATATTATTATGAGGTCTAATTATTGGAGTTATTACGATCGCAATGTACCTCAGCAGATCGCTAAAAATTAATTTAGAAAACAGTACATAAAAATGCGATCGCCTTATCCATCTCCAGATAAAGCGATCGCATCTACTAAAAAAAGCTAACAGCTACAAGCTGGAGCAAAACTCCTTTACTCCTTCCCGATTTTCAACACTGCCATAAATGCCTCTTGAGGTACATCAACCGTACCAATAGACTTCATGCGTTTTTTACCTTTGGCTTGTTTTTGGAGTAGTTTTTTCTTACGAGAAATATCACCGCCATAACATTTTGCCAGTACATCCTTACGCAGTGCGGGAATATGTTCGCTGGCGATTACTTTCGCCCCAATTGCTGCTTGAATTGGTACTTTGAACTGATGGCGAGGAATTAACTCTTTGAGTTTCTCGGTTAATGCTCGACCAACATAGTAGGCTTTATCTCGATGCACGATAGTCGATAGAGCATCTACAGGATCTTTATTTACTAAAATATCTAGCTTAACTAAATGATCGCTGCGATAGCCAAGCATTTGATATTCCATACTGGCATATCCTTTGGTGCGCGACTTCATTTGATCGAAAAAGTCAGTAACAACTTCGGCTAGAGGTAGTTCGTAAATCAGACAGGTACGATCCTGAGTGAAGTACTTCATATCTTTGAAGATACCCCGTCGAGTTTGGCACAAGTCCATCAAAGTGCCTACATAGTTTTCTGGGGTAATAATTTCTACCTTAATAAAAGGTTCTTCAATTTTTTCTCTTTGCTGGGGATCGGGTAACAAACTAGGGTTATCAATTTCCATCACTTCCCCATCTATGGTGGTGACGCGATAAATTACTGAAGGGGCGGTAGTAATTAACTCCAGATTATATTCCCGTTCTAATCTTTCTTGAACGATTTCCATGTGAAGCAAGCCTAAAAAACCACAGCGGAAACCAAAACCCATTGCACTAGAGGTTTCTGGTTCGTAAGAAAGGGCTGCATCGTTGAGCTTGAGCTTATCTAAAGCTTCTCGCAAATCAGGATATCGATCCGAGTCGGTAGGAAACAAACCGCAGAATACCATCGGCTTGGCTTCGGTATAGCCTGGTAGGGGTTCGGGTGCTGCTTCTTCTACTAGAGTAATAGTGTCTCCCACGCGGGCATCTTCTACTGCTTTGATTGCAGCAGCGAAATATCCTACTTCTCCTGCATGAAGCTCGTCTACCTCTACTTGAGTGGGTGCGAGAACACCTAATTCATCAATGATATATTCTTTACCCGATGCCATTAAGCGCACGTTATCGCCTTTTTTGACCTTGCCATCCATAACGCGAAAATATACTATGACACCGCGATAGGGATCGTAATAGCTATCGAAAATCAAGGCTCGTAAAGGTTCTTCTGTCGTGTCTGCTGGTGGCGGTACTTGTTGGACGATAGCTTCGAGGATATCATCTACACCCAAGCCAATTTTGGCAGAAGCTTGAATAATCTCCGTACAGTCTAAGCCCACTACATCTTCAATTTCTTGAGCAACGCGATCGCATTCTGCCCCAGGAAGATCGATTTTGTTGAGTACGGGAATAATTTCTAAATCGTTTTCTAATGCTAAATAGACATTAGCTAAAGTCTGGGCTTCTACTCCTTGAGATGAATCAACTACCAGTAATGCTCCTTCACAAGCTGCTAAGGAGCGAGATACTTCGTAAGAGAAATCGACGTGACCGGGAGTATCGATTAAATTTAAAACATAATCTTGCCCATCTTGGGCAGTGTAGTTCATTCTCGCTGCCTGTAGTTTGATGGTTATTCCTCGCTCTCGCTCCAAATCCATGTTGTCGAGGAATTGTTCTTTCATCTGTCTTTGGGCAACAGTACCAGTGTCTTGCAACATACGATCGGCAAGAGTAGATTTGCCGTGATCGATATGAGCGATGATCGAGAAGTTGCGGATACGAGAGACGGGAACGTCAGTCATAAAAATATAGTTAGATTAATATTCTTTAAAAGTTAGTAATGTTTAAACCATTGTAATGTTCATCTTTACTTATTTTCCAGGAAGATTGCAGAACAATTTACTTTTATCGGTATTAGACCTCTTGCAAAAGTCTGATGTAAAATGCGATCGCGATTAGGTTGTTTTTTCGTCTTCTAGATTAGTGTCCGCTTAATAGTGGGATAGGTTCAAGGACAAAAAATCATAAACTTTGGATTGTCAAAATCATTCATGCCCATAGATATATTGACCGAGGCTTCGCCCTCAAGACACTCGGTTCTAAATCCAAAAGCAGTTTTGTCATGAATTTATAACTTAAGCTTTTATATCGAGTTCTCGATCGAGAACAATATCATGATTTTATGACAATAAAACTCTTAAACCCTATTGAAATCGTTTTAAACTTCGTTTTAATCTATTTAAAGCGATCCCCAGTTGATATTTCTTGCTATAACTTAATCAAGTGGTTAGAACCTTTCCCACGAACGTACAAAGAAAATTAAATAACAAACAATTAATGTAGACGAAAAATAAGGTTAAAAGACTGACTGGAGTACTAGCTACTTTTCTAGCTTCAAAGTCTTAAAAATGGCTGCCAGCAGCTAGACACCGTCTAATTAATCGGAGGCTGTAAATCAATGGCAAAGGAACGTCCACCACTAGAAGAAATGACTTTGCGGCAGCTAAGAAAAGTTGCTAGCGAATATAAGATATCCCGTTATAGCAGAATGCGAAAAGCACAACTGCTAGCTTCGATCAAAGAGGCAATAGAAAGAACGGAACAAGAGAAAACAGAATCAGAAATACTTATACAAAATCCATCAGCCATCCAGGAGGAACAACAAGTGAAAGCTACAAAATTTGAAGTAGGTCAAGAAGATAACCTCAAAGAGAGTCTTGCTTCAGTAGACCAAGATTTGGGAGAATTACCTGACGGTTATGGAGAAAGCCGTATCGTATTAATGCCTCGCGATCCTCAATGGGCTTATGCCTACTGGGATGTGCCTAACCCTCATAAAGAAGAACTTCGTCGTCAAGGTGGGCAACAACTGGCTTTGCGTATTTATGACGTAACTGATATTGATATTAACCATCAAGCTGCCCATAGCGTTCAAGAGTATCTATGCGACGAGATGGCTAGAGAATGGTACTTGCCTATTCCTGTAAGCGATCGCGACTATGTAGCAGACATCGGCTATCGTTGTGCTGATGGTCGTTGGTTAATTTTAGCTCGCTCTGCTACTGTCAGTATTCCTCCCGTGTATCCCTCTGACTGGATCGAAGATGCTTTCATTACTGTCAATTGGGATGAAGATTTAAAAGGTAAAACTCTTTACACTCTTGTTCCCCCTGCTAAAAAGCAAGCCATGGCGGGTACTAATTCCGCAACGGGCGATCGCCTATACGATACTGTCTTTGGCATGACCAAAGATACAGAGTCCATGCGGATGGCTGGTTCTTTGTTTGGTTCGATGCAGCAAACCCCCGAAGCAGCAGTTAGTTCTTACGTCTTCCCTTCTGGCGCAGGAATGTGGGCAATACCCACCGCATCTGGTCAAAATATGTCTGGGGCTGGTTTCTCTGGAGATGTTGCTCCTGTTAAACCTCGTAAATTCTGGCTAGTAGCTGATGCAGAACTAATCGTTTATGGTGCAACCGAACCCGATGCCACAGTAACAATTGGCGATCGCGAAATCAAGTTAAATCCCGACGGTACATTCCGCTTCCAAATGTCTTTCCAAGATGGAGTTATAGACTACCCCATCAAAGCAGTAGCGGTAGATGGAGAACAAACTCGTTCGATTCACATGAACTTCGAGCGCGAAACACCTTCTCGCAATACCAATACTAAAGCAGAAGCCGTTGAAGAGTGGTTTGCTTAAAGAAAAAAGAAAAACTAAAAAATAAAAAATAAATAAACCGAAGTAGCAAAATATCAAATGTTACTTCGGTTTTTTATCGAGGGGGCTGCGCTGCATGAAACTAATGACCAAAAACCAATGACCAAAAACCAATGACCAAAAACTAATGACCAAAAACTAATGACCAAAAACTAATGACCAAAAACTAATGACCGATCTATTTCCCGCGATAAAACTTGCTTAACTTAGCAGGGGACACCCCCAAATAATAACCAACAATAATCAATTGATTGATTAAAGTAGTCTTACCGACTCCTAACTTTTGCCAACGCCTACCAGAAGTAGTTACTGCAGCAGGAGCGATCGCGATTTTCCCCCGTCGTTTTAAGCGTTGAATTAATTCAAAGTCTTCCATAATTGGTAGATTCGCAAAACCGCCAATCTCCACAAAAGCTTGTTTGGTCGTAAAGATTGCCTGATCTCCATAGGGCAGAGAAAATAAATGCGATCGCAATCTTACTAAAATTTCGACTAAACGTAAGGATTTTTCACGACCATCAATAGCCAATTCAAACGCTCCTGCAATTACTTGAGGTTGGTTTAAAGTCTGTTTTACTAAAAAATTGAAGTTGCGGGGAAGTTGAGTATCTACATGAAGGAATAATAAAATATTTCCTTGGGCGATATTTGCCCCTGCATTCATCTGGGCCGATCTGCCCCCCGTAACGGTAACTACTTTAAAACCTAGTTCCTGGGCAATATTTACCGTATTATCTTTACTCCCTCCATCTACCAAAATAATCTCTAACGTGGAACTGTGTTGCAGCTTTTGTAGAGTGGATCTAATAATTTCAGCTTCATTAAGAACTGGGATAATAATGCTAATTATATTTTCGATCATTTTTCAGAGAATGCAGGACAAATTAACACCAAACCGCTCATCATCAAGCATCAAAAAGCGTATTTTAAATATTTTTCTGGTTTGTATCATACTATTTAGTTTTTCAACCACCGCAACTGCTGCCACTATCTCCGAGCGCATTAAGCAATTTCCCCAATGGGACAATAAACCACCCGTACAGCTTGCCAGAGGAGACTTAGAATATCCTGAGTGGATGGCGGGGATGTGGAATGTATCGAGTACTCTGATTGAGAAAGTAGCCCCCCTCGCACCAGATATAGTTAGTCCTGGGTTTGAAGATAATAACGACTACATAGATAAAGCGATCGCTTTCCAGGTAAGATTTGGCAAGGAATACTATATATCTCCTCAAGGAATACTTTCCGCATTTAGATCTTCTCCACCCCCGATCGTAGCAGATCGGGCATTTAATGGTAAAAAAATCGCAGAAGCTTATTTAGGAGAAGACAATGTATATCGGGTTAAAACCGATCCCAAAAATCCCAACCAGCAGATTACCTTTTTAAAAGGCGATCGCAAATTAATTTCTAAAATAACGGGTCGTGCTAGAGAAGTACCCAGCGATCGCGAATTTATTGCTACAGAAGTAACCCAACAGTTATTTAGATCTCCAGAACGTTTGTACCTCAATGAAGTAGAAACTACCTCCGACTATCATCTACTAGATTCGGGAAATATAGAAGCAGAACAAATTACGGCAATATATCTTTCTCCTCAAGATCCCGATTATTTTATTGCGGGCGATCGCCCCGTGGCACTATATCGATATCATTTATTGCTGGAGAGTCAATAAACTAAAAACTAAAAACTAAAAACTAAAAACCCGAACTCATCCAATAATAGTAATTAGAACGAGCAAGATGGGCATCATAGCAATGAGAACCCAAAATCGCTTAAGTTTGATGATTCCAAGGCAATTTTATTTTGTCAGTTATGCGGGCGTTGCCATATATTGTTTTATCTTGGCTCATTCTGCCCGCGCTCAAATTATTCCCGACAGCACTACCAACACCTCTGTAATCAATGACTGCCAAGCTGGTTGCGATATTACAGGGGGAATTAGAGGGGGCGATAATTTATTTCATAGCTTTGATGATTTTAATCTTGCTGCGGGGGAATCGGCTTATTTTGTCGATCCTGGAGTAACTCATATCTTCAGCCGAATTACGGGGAACAATGCCTCTCATATTTCAGGAACTTTGGGAATATCGGGAGGCAATGCTAATCTATGGTTGCTCAACCCCAACGGAATAATATTTGGTACGGGGGCTACTTTAGATGTTAATGGTTCGTTTTTGGCTACTACAGCAGATAGCATTCAATTCGGCGATCGCCATTCTTTTACTGCCCTACCCAATGCGGAAGAGAACTTGGCCTTATTAAATGTCAATCCTTCTGCTCTATTTTTTAATCAGATGGGGCAAAATCAACCCATAAATATCGATTCAAGAACAATATTGAGCGTCCCTAACGGACAGAGTATTAATCTTTTGGGAGGGCAGCCTACAGAAGATATTCCTGGAGTGAGTTTAAATTCGAGCGGGCTGTCTGCCCCATTCGGCAGTGTGGAGATTGGTGCAATTCGGGATAGTGGCACAATCGAAATCGATGAGAATTTCTACACCTCATTTTCTGACGATACAGACAAGGGCGATATTTCTCTAAGCCAGGGGAGCGGAATTGATGTTAGTGGTGTTGGAGGAGGAAATGTTTCTCTTCAGGGAGATGATGTAAGCTTAACTGGAGCATCGAATATTTTCTCTAGAACTATGGGGGATGGCGATGGCGGAAAGATCGAGATTGTGGCAAACAATCTCACCCTCTCTGAGAATAGTACTATCTCAACTGACAGTGTTAATTCTGGCAAAAGCACGGAGATTAAGATTACTGCATCCGAATCAGTCAACTTAGTTGGTTCGGATATCAATGAATTTCAACAATTGCTCGATCATTTGACATCGGAATCTTTCTCGGGAGAAATCAATAATACTTCTATTAACACGACTGCTTTTGCAGATGGAGCATCGGGAGATATTACAATCGATAGCCCAAACCTCAATCTCACTAATGGAGCTTGGATTTTAGCCACTACAACCAACGCTGGAGATGCGGGTAATATAGATATTGATGTCGATCGCACTGTTTCTTTAGATGGTTCTGGTTTAATTACAGGTACAGATCTCGCTAGTACAGGCAATGCTGGAAGTGTAACTGTAGATAGCGAAAATCTTCTGATACAAAACGGTGGTGTAATATCTTCTTCCACCTTAGGAGAAGGAAGAGGAGGTAATATTACTCTCGATGTGGCGGATTCGATCGCCTTGCGCAAAAGCCTAACTAATGGATTTATTCCCACGGGAGTTTTCACCAATACTGTTTTTGGTGATGGTGCAGCAGGAGATTTGATGGTGAATACTAGCCAGTTAATCATGACAGGTGGCGGAGAGCTATCTTCTGGTAGTGGAGGTATCACCAATAGAGGTATTTTGCCCTTCGGCGGTCAGGGAGGAAATATTACTGTTAGCGCAACAGACTCGATTCGCATTGCAGGTATTTCTAACGACGATGTTTTTTCCAGCGGGATCGTCAATAGAACTTTGAGTAGTAGTCCCGCAGGAGACATTACAATTCACACTGGGAAACTAGATTTGCTTGATGAAGGCATAATTTCTGCATCTTCCATTGGAGATGGAGGGGGAGGAAATTTAACTATTGTTGCCGACGAATCAATATATCTCAAGGGTACTGGTTTTGAAAATTTGCAGAATTTGTTTCAAATTGGTTTGAGGGGAGAAATTGAAGCCCAGAATCTTACTGGAGGACTGCTGAGTAATACTCAAACAGGCGAAGCTGGTAGCACTCGAATTACCTCGCCTAATTTGATTTTAGAAAATGGCGCGCTGATCTCTACTTCTACTTTTGGTACGAGGGCGGGAGGAAACATTGATATTTCTGCCCAAGATATAAAAGTTTCAGCATCACTACTAACAAGTTCGACAGTCGATATCGGTCGGGCAGGTAATATTACGATTGAAACAGACAGACTAGCTACTTTTAATGGTGGATTAATAACTACATCCAGTGTGGGATTGGGCAATGCAGGAGATTTGACCATAAATGCGGACGATTCAATTCAATTAATCGATCGCAACAATTCAAGTTTGGTTTTGAGCGGTTTGTTTACTAACTCCCTTGGTTTGAGTTATTCAGGTAATTTAGAAGTCAATACCAAAGATCTTACTATTGCAGGAGAAGCTCAAATCAGTGCGGTCAACAGCAGACAAAATCAATTGATTCAGGATGGAGCGAATAATATCGAGTTTCCTCTAGAAGAATTTCAGCTAGACTCCCCCAGGAATATTATTATCAACGCAGAATCAATCAATATTACAGGCACTCCCGATAATCAATTATTCACTAGAAATATTAGCAGTACTACCACTAGTCCATTTCCTGCTAGTAATATTAGTATTAATACTTCCGAATTGGCGGTCGCCGATTTTAGCGAAATTTCTGTCAGCAGTTCTGGTAAAGGTAGAGCAGGAAACTTAAAAATTGTTGCCGATTCAGTTAATTTGAGCAATCAGAGTACTCTCAATGCCA
>CAYXWE010000069.1:0-10192 GCA_964468145.1 uncultured Pleurocapsa sp. | reverse complement strand
TATCGATAGAAAGTCCGTACTCAGATCTAAATTTCCCCCTTCTCCTCGACCAAAACTGGCTGCGGTAATGGAACTGGTAACGCTTGGATTTTGAAGATTTGAGCCAACTACCTGTATTGATTCAGCTGCATTAATTTCTACATTACCTCCCAAACCATTTCCAGGCGGTAGAGTCTTGGCAACGATAGCTGCACCTCGATCGACAGTTAATTGGCTGGTAGTAATTTTTAGATCTCCCCCTCTTCCTGTTCCCAAGGTTTCATTGGTTATACTGCTACGGAACGTGCCATCACTGTTAGCACCACTTACCGTAACTGACTCTGAGGTATCGACGCTAATTGCTCCTGCTGTACCATCTGCCTGATTCTGCACCAGTAGTAGTGAGCCATCAACCAAAGATAATTGTCTTCCCCGAACTTGCAGTTCGCCACCAGGGATTGATGGTGTACCGCTAGCATCTGCTAAACCTTGCGATCGCAATTCTAAATTATCTAAAGCAGTCACGTTCTCATAACTCAAGCTCAATTGTGAATCAGATAGATCGAGATCGACTATACCCTCAGCCACACTACCTAATTCTATTTTGCCTCCAGATGCAGCAAGTACTCCACCATCTATAGTTATGCCTTTTCCCAACAAACCCAGAGTTCGATTGGGTTTTACTCTAATTCCCGATCGCTCGTCGCTAGAGATAATTGGCGAAAACAGCGGATCGGCAACCCTTAGATCGTGACCCGTTCCTGCCACTTCAATTTCTGCTGAATTTTGTCCTAACTGTAACCCAATAGGTGCGCTGATAGTTATTAATGGTTCTGCTATATCGGTATTTAAAACAGTACCGTCTTCAAAAATTACACTTTCGGCAGTGCTGCCTAGGAATGAACCGCCAATATCCAAACTAGCATTAGCACCAAAACTAATTCCATTGTTATTAATCAAAATTAAGTTAGCACTACCGTTAGCTCTAATTAAACCGTCGATATTAGAAATATTGCTACCAGTAACCCTACCGATAATATTATTTATCTCTAAACCATGATTAAAAAAAGCGGTATCCCCTGTACCTAAAGAAAAATCCTGAAAACTATGAAATAGATTGCTGCCCGCTGTTGTTCCTTCAGTAATTTCTGTAATGTTGTCTCTGGTGTTGACTTTAGTTCCTAAAGATCCATCAGGAGTAATCTGAGCGTAGAGAGGATTACTAACTAAGCACCACCCAGCCAAACTACAGAAAAGTTTTAGCCAGAGAGGTTGCGGTTGCTTATTTACTCTGTCACAGTTTTTTTTTGCTCCCAGTTTTGTTCTTACCTGAATGTTACTACTCCCAAACCCAGTCATTTTTCACCATATCTGAAATATTCGTTGATAGTTTTTCTTCAACTATCTTGTGGTAATTATACAAAAAGGAGGTGGGGTAGTTCATTTTGCTAATTTATTCGCGATCGAAAAAGAGGCGATAATTTTTGTTCGCCTCTTTTCTTTACAGTCTCAAAACCAATCGATGACACGCATTAATTTCTCGTCAGCCATTTTTGAGCGTTGAGACGTTGGATAGTATAAAGAACCAAAAGCTCTAGATTGACTCTTCTTTCATCAATCATAAAAGACTCTAGAGTACTAGGTGAGTTGCCGTAAGTCGCACTAGAAAAAGCTTTTTGACCTTTAATATCTTCGTCTGGGAAATAAATATTAAAGGCGCGATCGCCATTATTCCATTTGCCAATTACTTGCCAACAAGGCTCATTGGGGTTTGCACCCTTAATTGGTACGCCTTGCTGCACAAAAGTCAGGTCTAGATCTTCAATACCTTCATCTGCCATGGCTTTAGTTAGGGCGGGCAGGTAATGTTCTTGAATAAATTCGCTAAATGGCTTGTCCTCTAGCTTGGGTGGTTTCGCTTTTTTAGCTTTGGCAGCAGGTTTTTTTTCTGCTGCGGGTTTTTTCTGTTCTTGATTGTTTTTTTCCTCAGCCATTTTTTACCAGATTTAAAGCTTTAGCTTGGGTTATTATTCGCTTGTCATTCTATCACGTCCATTTGGGCTGTTTCTGTTGATTAACCCTCGCTTAAGTTTCTTCTAGTTTTCTACTAGCCAAAGACATGGCGTAACAACAGATAAAATAGATTACGGCTACAAATAAATATACTTCTCCGTAACGCCCTAAATATTTGGGATTGGCAATAATCGATTGAGACATACCCAAAAGATCTGTCAGACCGACGATCGCCAGTAAAGATGTATCTTTAAACAAAGCAATAAACTGTCCTACCATACTGGGAATTACAGTTTTGAGTGCCTGAGGCAAAATAATAAAACCCAAGGTATAGATTGGATTTAAGCCCAAGGCTTTGGCTGCTTCGGTTTGTCCGCGAGGAAT
This sequence comes from uncultured Pleurocapsa sp., assembly GCA_964468145.1. Classification (GTDB taxonomy): domain Bacteria; phylum Cyanobacteriota; class Cyanobacteriia; order Cyanobacteriales; family Xenococcaceae; genus Waterburya. The sequence goes on along the minus strand of CAYXWE010000069.1, from coordinate 7,816 downwards.
TGATTGCAAACCACCGCGAACGTTTTCGGCAAGATAGGCAGCACTATAAATAGTAAATCCTGCGATCGCTCGTACTATCCGATCTGGACGCACATCTGCGGGCAAGACTAAAGGTAGCATTACCTGTGCCATAAATAGAATTGTAATTAGAGGAAACCCCCGTACAAGTTCGATATAGGCGACTGACAGCCAGCGAATTACAGGCAAATTGCTTTGTCTGCCCAATGCTAGCAATACTCCAAAGGGAAAACACAAGATAATGCTGACGATAGCGATGGGAATAGTCAACATCAAACCACTCACTCGATCTAACCTGATATTGTTGGCATTTAGCAGTAGCCAAACATTAAAACTAAACCCGAGCAACCATAACAAGGGCAACCAACTACTAAGATTGGGCAACTTTTGAGCGAGTTGTTTGCCTAATATGGCAGTAAGAATTAGCATTAGCAGCATCCCCACGAGGATAATACTGGATTGAATTCCTCCAGGAATAGCAACAGCAAAACAGGTGGCTGCAACAATGCCCAAGACAATTAAAATTCGCCGATTAAATAGAGTCGCAGCTTTTTGAGCCAAAATGCCCCAGGAAATGCCCCCCAAACCAACAATTACCCCCAGAGTTACCCAAGCGCGCCACAGATCTTTGACGGGATATCTGCCGATAAAAAATAATCGCCAGTTGGCGGAAATAACTTGCCATTGCGCTTGAGAAAATGCCCAGGTAAACAAATTGGCAACAACCCAATAAATCAGCCACAAACTGAGAAGAGTCAGAATATAGTTATACCAAGTACTAAATAGATTTTGTTTAATCCATTTACCAGGACTAACTTTATTTACAGGTGGTCGATTTCCTGGTTCAATATTCGCTACAGACATTTCATTTACCTTTAAAAATTTATCATTGCCATAGCTGCTTAATATATGCCAAGCCTAGATAACAATAAATATGCGATCGCCTTTCATACTAGTACACCGCAACTAGGAATAGCTATTAATAATTATGTTGGAGACAGTCGCGATCGCGTATGGAATTTGGGTAGAGGATTATCATCGCAGCTACACTTATATCTACAGGAAATTCTCACTCCCCAAACATGGCAGGATATCGAGTTTGTAGCAGTAGCCAAAGGGCCAGGAGGCTTTACGGGTACTAGAGTAGGAGTAGTAACCGCCCGTACTATTGCCCAACAATTAAACATTCCCTTATTTGGCATTTCCAATCTTGCTGCGATCGCATCCGCCCAAAACTATCTCGGTCAAGATTTACTAGCAGTAGAAATGGATGCCAGACGAGAACAGTTATTTACCGCTATTTATCAGCTAGACGATCGAGGAGTATTGCAAACCTATCTAGAAGATAGCCTGATGACGATAGAACAATGGCAATCAACTTTAAATAATTTGGAATCTTCCTATCAGTTAATTAAGGCAGAGGGAAACATTGCCACCACCGTTACTAACGTACTCGATCTTGCTTATGCTAGCTGGCAACAGGGAATAGCCTCCCAGTGGTCAGATATTGTACCTTTTTATGGACAGCATCCAGTTAACAATTAACAATTAACAATTAACCTAAAATGAACAAAACTTATTTGGTTACAGGGACAAATCGTGGGATTGGTTTAGAGTATTGTCGTCAGCTAAAACAGCAGGGCGATCGAGTAATTGCAGTGTGCCGATCGCCTTCAGATGAATTAAAGTCTTTGGGAGTAAGAATTGAAGCGAATGTAGATCTTACCGACCAAAAAGCGGTAAATAATTTGGTTAAAAATTTAAAAGATGACAAAATTGACATTCTAATTAATAATGCGGGAATTGTAGAGCGCATCAGTTTAGATAATCTCGATCGCGATAGTATTCGTCGTCAGTTTGAGGTTAATGCGATCGCGCCTTTGAATTTTACTGCAGCACTATTACCCAATCTTACTCGTGGCTCTAAAGTGATTATCATGACTAGCAGAATGGGATCGATTGATGATAATACTTCTGGCGGATCTTATGGCTATCGGATGTCTAAGGTTGCTGTATCGATGGCGGGAAAGTCTCTGGCGATAGATCTCAAACCAAAAGGAATTGCGGTGGCTATCTTACATCCTGGTTTGGTACAAACTCGTATGACTGATTTTACTCAATCGGGAATCACTACCGAAACTTCAGTCAAAGGTTTGCTGGGACGTATTCAAGAATTGAATCTTGATAATACAGGAACATTTTGGCACGCAAATGGAGAAATTTTGCCTTGGTAAATACTGGAGTTTGGTTACTCGATTAATTAATAGCAAAAGTTAAGTGTCAACCAAAAAAAATCCCTAACTTACTTACATATAAATAGTAGAAATTAGGGAGCTTATATAATTTTGAATGAATAATTACTGAGTAACTAATCTCGTCTGCTACCTAAGACCGTTTTGATGAAGGGTTGCGCCTTCCCTCGGTAGCAATTAAGTGGAGGAAGCGATAAAAACTCCACACCGACTCTGTTTACTCTAATACTGTCTAAGAATCTGCCAATTCGCTCTCCTTCAATTCCTAGTAATGGGTCACAACGGTACAACCCCCATCCAGCACTATTATTGATATTTTTATTGCATAGGAGTCTACTGCGTCTGCTACCTAAGACCGTTTTGGTGAAGGATTGCGCCTTCCCTCGGTAGCAATTAAGTGGAGGAAGCGATAAAAACTCCACACCGACTCTGTTTACTCTAATACTGTCTAAGAATCTGCCAATTCGCTCTCCTTCGATTCTTAGCAATGGGTCACAACGGTACAACCCCCATCCAGTGCAATATTTGTTTTCGTAACTTATTAACTATATTATGAGAATTTAATATCTGGGGATTCTGTCACAAGTTGTATTGTTTCTCTGACTTTTTTATCAAAATTTAAGACCTTAGAAATAGATATTTTGAGATATGTAAAATTAATAAATCGTGATAAGTATATTGTTAAAACTTACTTAATTTATTGCTGGTAATTAGATAGCTTCGTTGGGCATACAATATTTTTGCAGTGCATTATTTTTTGTAGTTCTGAAAAAATAAATTAATACTGAGATTTATCTAAAAATTGCGATCGCGAAATCTTTGAGCATTAATTTAAAATTCTGTCACTAATGATAGATGTGAGACCAACACAATTTTAATAACTTGAATAAAAGCAATCAATAAAAATTATTATGCAGAAGAAAGATAAAAAAGTAGTAGCTCGACCTAATCCCGATATGGCAGAACCAGGAAAGGGCGCACCAGGAAATCAAGTAGGAGTACAAACAGCGCAAACTACAGCAGTAAATCCTCCTGATATGGTAATTCCTTCTGGAGCAAATACAGAATTAAACAAAGAACAAATCCATAACATGGAGTCCCAAGAAGCTGGTACTGGAGTTAGTACTACCGATGGTTATGTTATTGATGAAGCAGGCAAAATTGATAACTTTGCCACAGAACCCAAAATGTATATAGAAGAGAAATAAGTATTTAATCTTATTAAGTATAATCTTTTTTTTAGACCGTAATTTGCGGTCTTTTTTTTATGCTTTTTATTTATTCGACATGAGCGCAATGCAGGATCTCAAGGAGCGTTCATTTAATAGTTTTTTATTATTGGTTATTTGTCGCTTGTCAAAAACTTACAATACCTATGGACATAAGTCCATAGGTATATTCGTTATTTCTTTCTTGCTCGGTTTCTATATCTGATGGGAGCATCTAACGGGGCGGTGTGCTGTTGCCTATTTCCTTGTCCTCTGCATTAACTCTCTCGTTACTTTTAAGAATTGGTATTAGCTACAGGACTTTTTTGTCTATTTATTTTTTCGCCAACAGAGCCTTGCTAGTCGATCTTCATCCATCTATTACGATCACACTTTTAGTGTAATACAGATCGCCCATACTGTTGATGAAGGAATGATAAAGTTGGTTCGTTGATAAATGAAAAATAGATAAAGAAACAATTCAATGAACCATAACAATCTAGAGACTGCAGAATTAAATTCCAATTTAGGAAGTTCGATTTACGGCGATAATATTATAATATTTGGAACTTCCGAAAACGACACTTTGTTTGGAACTTTTAAAAGTGAAACCTTACGAGGTGGCGACGGAGACGATCTAGCCTACGGTTATGGAAACAACGATAGATTAACTGGTCTTGATGGTGACGATAGTCTGTTTGGCGGTAAGGGCAAAGATCTAATCTTTGGTGGTGATGGCAACGACAGTATGGTTGGTGGCGAAGGAAACGACTCTATATGGGATGGTATTGGAGATGACTTCTTAAGTGGTGGCTCTGGTAACGATCGCCTAGATGCTTATATAGGAAACGATACCCTAATTGGCGGTAATGGCGACGATCTGCTAATGAGTGGTGAAGACGAAGCTTGGGATGATAGTCAAGATTGGGGACCCGATCGAGACGTTTTGTATGGTGGTGCGGGCAACGATACCTTATCTGCGGGAGCAGAAGACGACTTTCTTTCTGGTGGCTCTGGTAACGATAGATTGGGGGGAACTTCAGGAAATGATACCCTATATGGCGGTCGCGGAATAGATAGTCTTTATGGTGGTGTAGGCAACGACCTTATGTTTGGCGGTAGAGATAAGGATCTATTTTGGGGCAGCGAAGGTAACGATAGTATGTCAGGGGATGGCGGTAACGATAAGCTACTCGGTGGAGAGGGTGATGACATTCTCGTTGGTGGATATGGTCGAGACACGTTAAATGGAGGTGACGGTTCTGATATCTATGTATTAGAACGCAATAGCGGTCAAGATAGTATCAACAATTTTCAAAATGGCGTAGATTTTCTGGGTCTATCTAAAGGATTGAGCTTTACCGACTTGACTTTTGTCAGAACAGGAGGAAGTACGAATATTATAGAGGATGGAAGGCTTTTAGCTACCATATCTGGCGTAAAACCAGACTTAATCGATCGCAGTGATTTTGTCACGGGGCAGTTCGACACGAAGTTATGGAGTTAGTCATTTGGAGATCTTTTTTTATTTTTTAGTTAGTAAAACCAATTGGCAAACAGCAGGCAATCTTGAATTGTCACCAACAATCGATAGCTTTTCCACGCCTGCCATAGATTTAGTACTGCCATCGATGCCAAAAATACCACAAAAATTCGGCTAACTAAAGCATCGGATAATTTTGGCAGCACTCTCGTTCCCAACTGCGAACCTACCATCCCCCCTATACCCAAGGTCAGACCGACTAAAAATAGCATATTGCCTTGAATAGCATGATTGATAGAAGAAGAAATAGTTGCAGCCACAATTACCCCCAAACTAGTTCTGATGGCGACTTTAATTTCTTCGTTGAGGAGTAACATTTGCAATGGCACCATAATCGCTCCTCCGCCTACGCCTAATAGTCCTGCTAAAAAACCAGCAATGCCCCCTGTAGCGATCTTAGAGAGGGTAGGATTTAAAAAAACATCAGATTTTTTGTTCTGGGCTACCAATTTTTTACGTAGCTGAATTAAAAAAATATTAGCGATCAAAAAAATACTAAAGATCCCCAGTAAAACATAATCGGGAATTTTTACCGCGAACAAAACTCCTAGTTGCGCGGATACGATCGCAGGTATGGCAATATAAATAACTCGTTTGAGATCGAGATAGCCACTGCGCCAATTATAAAAGCTGCCCGTACTCGAACTCAGAACGATAACTAAGCTGCTGGTAGCTACAGCCTGGATTGGCGGATAGCCCAAGACTACCAACAGAGAAACAATAATAAATCCCCCGCCAATACCCAATAAACCCGATAGAATGCCCGAAAATATACCACCCGCAGCTAAAATCAGCCAATCCATAGTTATTGATTTTGCGTTCTTCGATAAAATTTATTTATTAATTTTAATTATTTCACGGATGCAAACCATTCTTTAATTCCCTGGGCGATCGCTTTACTGAGTTTCTGCTGTTCGGGGCGATCGCTAATCCATTCAAATTCATCTGGATTAATCATAAAGCCCAACTCTAATAAAATTGCTGGTGCGGTATGGGGACGAGTCAGGGCTAAATTATTCCAAAATACTCCCGCATCGGGACGATTTAAACTATTGACTAGGTATTGATGCAAAAACGTGGCTGGGGCATGGGCCGGAGTGTTATACCAAAAGGTACTGATACCCTGGGTATTTTCTGCATCTCCCGCATCGGGTAGAGCATTGTAGTGGATGGAGATTGCTAGATCGGGTTTGATGCGATCGATCGCTGCCATCCTATCTCGAAGGGAAACATCAATATCTTCTTCTCTGGTTAAATAAACCGTTGCCCCTAATTTAATTAATTCTTGTTCTACTAATTTAGCCATCACCAGGTTAATATCTTTTTCGGGATAGCCTGTAGGCCCTCTTGCACCCAATTCCTTGCCTCCGTGTCCTGGATCTAAGAGGATCTCGATCTTGTCTAGAGGTTTTTGCAGATTGTCTCTGAGAATATTTCCCTCAATTAGACCATCATCGCCATATCTCATCGATCCAGCAATCGGTACTACAGGAATTTTAGGAGGATGGCGCAGGGATAAAACTAAACTAGTACCTCGATAACCGAGATCGTAACCCCATTGCTGTCCTGTATTTAATTCAAAAGTATAGTCAATTTGGGTAGGGGATAACTGTTGCCAATCAAGACGTTTGATAATGGGATCGGGATCGAGACGGATCGTATCGGTTTGGGCGGTGGTATTATGCAGGGATAGAGTAATGCTGTCTTCTTTTTGCTTTACTTCTACGGGGACGGGTAACTGTAGGGGGAAAATAATTTCCGTAGCAGACTCAGTTTGCCTCGAAGCAACACCGCGAATTATCGATTGAGGGGGGATATTTCCTGGGAAGGGTTTAGTTTCTGATTTTTTAATCCAACCACCATAATCTAGTCGCAACCATTCCCCTTCATGACCCGTTATTCTGGCTCTAGTTCCTTGAGGCAAAGGTGTCAGGCGAGAATGATTGGTACTAGGGCCAGTTCGGGCTACCCCCGCTGGGGCAGTCACTTCTACTACTTTAATATCTTTGGGAGAGAGTATTTTAATTTCTCCTTTACCTTGAGCAGTAATAATTTTCCCATCCTGTTCTAATTCAAAGATCGGCCGACCATAATTGAGGGGAAAATCCAAGGTAGTGCATCCGCGATATTTGCCCAGATGAGAACTTATTTCTGGCTCAGTTTGAGCAGTCAACACTGCAGAATTGAGGGGTAGTTCGATTGACTCTACTTGAGGTAATAAAACAATTTTGCTCTTGCCAATCTTTGCGGAGACATTAGCATCTGGCGGTGCAATGGCACTAAAACAAATTGGTTCGTTAGGCAGACGAGTAATATTTAGATTCGGAACTAGAGAATCAGGCACAAAAGCAAAATCTTCAACTTCTAATTCTTGGCTAGTACGAGTTACCTGAATTTCTTTTTCTTCATCTTGATAGCGAATTTTAAATATATTTTTGCCAACTTCTAGGGGCAAACTGGGAGCAAAATGTCCCGATTTACTGCGATTCTTAATCTGCTTGCCATTGATAAAAACAGGCTGGTTTGGCGGTGCGCTACCAATAAAAAAAATGCGATCGGCAATAGTTTTGTGTTTTGGAGGCGGATAAACAATTGATAAAGAAGATTCTGCCCAAGCTGGAGACGAAATTGCCACTATGCTGCCGACAATCAAAACCTTAGGCAGTCTTGCCAGATTGAGAAAGTATTTCATTGTTGTTTACCCCAAAGCTAAGATTATTTATAGTGCGTCTGATTCGTGCGCGGTCACAATCTTAACTCCATATATTTAATTTTTACTCTCGCAAAACATACCC